>CAWUJC010000103.1:0-7491 GCA_963922355.1 uncultured bacterium
AGCCGCCGGGGCCCGTCGGCGGGAAGAATTCCCGCGTGGTCCTGGTTGAGCGCCCGCAAGCCGTCCAAGCGTTCAGCATCGATGGCGCCGCGGTCCGCGACATGTTTTCCAAAGCGCTCAATACGCTGACAGGTAAAGGCGACGTGGCCGCTTCCTGGCGCGCGCTGGGCATCACGCCCCAGGACGTGGTGGGCATTAAGATCACGACGGAAGGCGGACCCCGTTTCTCCACCAAGCGCGCTTTGGTCGGAACGATTGTGGCGGGTCTGCGCAAGGCGGGCGTGCCGGCCAAGAACATCATCATTTGGGACAAGCATCGCCTGACGATGGAACGCGCCCAGTGGCCGCCACACGAAGGTGGTGCCAATTCCCCCGCCACGATGGCGGTGATGCCCGACACGATGTGGGACGGCAAAACCTTTTACACTTACGAAGTGGTGGGTCAGCTCATCTATGGCGATCACCTTTTCAAAGGCAAAGCCCAGCGGGACCCGCTGGCGGCGATTCGCAAGGTGATGCCGGACGACGGGAACGAACTGAAACCGCCGCCGGATCAGCTTAGTAATAAATCTTTTTACGCCAATATCCTGGCCAACAAGTGTACCAAGATCATCAACGTGCCGGTGTTGAGCGACAGTGCGTTGACTGGTCTCTACGCCACGATGGCGTCGCTGGCGGTGGGGTCGGTCGATAATCACCGGCGCTTCACCGGGCGGCCCTACTATGGTGATCCGGCCATCGTGGAGATTCTGGAAAAGGACGTCATCCGCAAGAAGACTGTGCTACATGTTCTCGATGCGCTGATCGCCCAGTTCGCCGGCGGGCCGAAGTTTAACCCGCAGTTTACCAAGAGCATCGGGGCGCTTTACTTGAGCAAGGATCCGGTGGCGATTGATGCCCTGGTGGTCGGGCGGATGGATAAGTGGCGCGCGAAGGCTAACATCGATCCCTTCCCGCCCGCCAATTACTTGCGTACCGCCGACGAGTACGCCCTGGGTAACGCCAATCTGAAGCACGTGGACCTGATCAAAGTCGATTAAATACCGCGCCCCTCGCCTCATGGAAAAAGCCGACCCCAACACGCCTCCCATCGAACGCCTGCGGGCCATCATGGCCAAGCTCCGTGCGCCGGATGGCTGCCCCTGGGATCGCGAGCAGACGCACAGCTCGATCAAGCCTCAGTTAATCGAGGAATGCTACGAGGTGCTCGAAGCGATCGACGCCAAGGAGCCGGTCGACCTGCGGGAAGAATTGGGCGATCTCCTGCTCCAGGTGGTTTTCCACTCCCAGCTCGCGAGTGAGGCCAAGCAGTTCACTTTTGACGACGTCGCCACGACGATTGCGGACAAGCTCGTCCGCCGCCACCCCCACGTCTTTGGCGACGTGAAGGCCGATACGTCCGACGAGGTTCTGGTCAACTGGGACGCGATCAAGAGGCAAGAAAAGCCGGAGCGCACCGGCCCCTTTGACGGCGTGCCGCGGGCCATGCCCGCGTTGATGCGGGCGCAGGAAGTGCAAAAGAAAGCGGCGAAGACGGGCTTCGACTGGCCCGATGCACGGGGGCCCTTGGAGAAAATTAAAGAAGAGGCGGTCGAACTGGAAGCCGAGGTCGTCCGTGCCGAAGAGGGGACCTTGGTCGGCAACGAACTGGCCGAAGAGCTGGGCGATCTGCTGTTTGCCGTGGTCAATCTGGCCCGGCATCAGAAAGTGGACGCCGAGCAATGCCTGACTTACGCGGTCGACAAATTTACTCGCCGCTACGAGCGGATGGCGGAGTTACTGAAGGAAGAGGGCAAGGACCCGGCCGGGAGCACGCTGCAAGAAATGGATACGGCCTGGGATCGCGCTAAGGCTGAAGGCATGTAACTCCGAGACGTAGAATGTCCGGCCGTACTCTGAATGTCGTTCTCCTTGTCTTCCTCAGCCTGATTTGGGGCTTGGGCTACACCTGCATTCAATTGGCGGATGAGACAATCCCGCCCATCACCATGATGGCGATCCGCTCGCTCTTGGCCACGGCCACGTTGATTTCC
This sequence comes from uncultured bacterium, assembly GCA_963922355.1. Classification (GTDB taxonomy): domain Bacteria; phylum Verrucomicrobiota; class Verrucomicrobiia; order Methylacidiphilales; family UBA1321; genus CAWUJC01. Next base: position 2,034 of record CAWUJC010000103.1, read on the forward strand.
GCGTGCGTTATACTGCGTCGCCCGTTGCGGCAATGCTCCTTCTGGCATCCCGCCTACCTTGCCCCAGCCCTGCTCATCACCACCTTCCCCTGGGCGTTGACGGCGGAAGGGGAGGACTACATTGACGCTGGATTGACCTCGGTGATGACGGCGATCACGCCGATGAGTACCTTCGTGATCAGCGCCCTTATTTTAAGGATAGATCATGCCAATTGGGTCCGGCTGCTGGGCTTGGTCATTGGCTTAGTCGGCCTCGCGGTGACGATCGGGATTGAGCATCTTCTGCAAGCGCACGTCAGTTTTCTTGGGCTGGCCTGCGTCAGCGCCGCTTACATCATGTACGGCATCAACGGCGTGCTGCTTGCTCGTTGGGGAAGGGGGCTCGATCCACTGGTGACCTGTACCTACGGCATCGGCTATGGATCCGTACTCCTTACCCTAGGCGCGTTTCTCTTTGAGTCGCCCTTTGCCATTCACCCGCGGATGGAAGACGTGGGTGCCTTGCTTCTTCTGGGGATTGTCATCACCGCCGGTGGCTACGGCATCTTCTTTTACCTGGTCGACCGGGCCGGTGCGCTTTTTGCCTCGTCTTGGGGCTACCTGGTGCCGGTTTTTGGCGTGATCATCAGTGCGATTCTACTTGGTACCCCGCTTGGGTGGCAGCGGATGCTCGGCACCGCCCTGGTCATCGCCGGCGTGGTGCTGGTGAATTTAAAGGGCACCACGCCAGCTAAGTAGGCTAGCTAGTACTTCAGCTCGATCATCTGGTGGCAGTCGAGTTCGGGCACCGTGAAGCTGACCGTGTCGCCTTCGGTGGTGAAGGGCAGTTCTTCGCCGCTGGGGGCGAGGAGAACGCGCTTCACCTTCTTCTCTACGGTGACGCTGACGTCCACGTTCGGTAGCACCGGGATGTCTTCGATCACTTCGACGTACTCCTTGCCCCATTTGGGCATGATGTTGTCGGCCCGCTTGACCGGTGTGGCGTAAAGCAAGTGGAGCACGTAGCGACGCTCGCGCTTCTGCTGCATCAGGCTGACGCGGCCGGAGCTACCCAAACTGGTCCGGATGCTGAAGGGCTGGCCGAGCAGTTGTTCCAGCACGAGGACAATGAGGTCGCGGTACTGGATGCTGGCGCGCTCGCGGTATTGGTTAAAGATGTGCGGCGGGAAGACGGCGATGTTGCCCGCGGCGTTGATGAAGGCGGCGGGGTAGCCGCTCTTCTTGGCGTCCGGCGTGTGCTGGTGGGAGCAGAAGTGCTCGAGCGTACGCTTGAAGTACGGCTCGACGATGTCGGCCAAGATGGTCGCGCCTTTGGCGGGCTTGACTCGGTGGCTCCCGCCAAAGACGACGAAGGGCGAGGCGACGAGGCGCTTCTCGGTATCCAGCTTGCGCAGAGCCGGACGGGCTTGGAAGTACTCCATGTCGAAGTCGGGAGCAGGATGCACCGTGCCAATCCCGTCGAAGACGTATTCGTTGCAGCCCTTTTTCATGCCGGAGTCGCCGGAAAGCACGAGTTTGCCGCCGTTCTTGAGGTAAGCCTTGAGGCGCTTGACTAAGGGGGCGTCGAGCCGGGCGTTGTCGGCCAGGATGATGATCTTGTAGTCCTCGAAATTGGCTTCGGTATCGAGCACGTCGAACGGGATTTGGCGCTCGAGCAGCACGCGGGAGGCGCCGACGTCGCCGGTCTGGCTGCGGCCGCCGAAGTGATCCCCCGCTTCGACCAAGCCCGGCAGGCTTTCGCAAGAAAGAAGACCGATTTCGTGGACCGGCTCCGTGTCCACGCACCAGGCTTCCTTGGCTTCGACTTCGGCGTAGGCGGCACCGATGAGTTTGTACGTATCGGTGTTGATTTCGCCGTTCGGGTGAAGTTGGTCCCCCACGGAACAGCGTGTGCCGTAGGCCAGCATCGCGGCGCACTCATAACGCAGCGCGTTCGGGTGCTTGAAGCCGCCGAACTCGCCCCAGGAGGTGTGGAACTTGCCCGTCATCCCCATCACTTCCACACCCTTTTGTGTGGCGGTGTACTTGGCCGAAAGCGGGAAGTGGTCGTAACCCCAGCCGCCGGTGGGCAGGCTTTCCAGCTCCAGATGCGAGGCATAGTTGAGAAATTCGCGGTCGCCCTTGGGCACGTGGCCCGCGTTGTGGAAGACGCGGACGTTCGGGTCGATCTTCTTGATCGCGTCGCCGGTGCGCTTGAAGTACTCCAGGCGGGCGGCTCGGCAGAAGGCGTCGCGATCGACGATGTTTTCCGGGTCCATCCCGGCGGCGCGCATGGCCGTTTGGGCAAAGAGGGAGGTGTCATCGTAGAGGCCGACGATGTCGTAGAAGATGCCTTCCGTGTCGTAGTTCTTGATGATCTCTTCGGTGATGGCGATAACGAAGTCAATGTACTCCGGCCAGAAGCCGATCCGTTTCCAGGCGACGCGATCCGGGTCCATCCGGTCTTCCGGATTGGAGATCAGGTGCTCCGGGTGGGCGTAGGCGTAAAGCTCATCCCAGCCGACGGTGATGTAGACCGGCGTGTTGACGCCGATGGCCTTGCTCGCTTCGATTTGCGCGCCGAGAAGGTCGAAGTCCAGGTTTGGGTGGACGTCGCCGATCTTGGTCGGGTAATAGCACCAGCCGTGGTGGCAACGGCCGAAAAGGGTGACGGAATCGACGTGGCCAAGCTGCAGCGTCTTCTGCCAATGCTTGGCATCGAACTTACTGCCAATGCCGGGAATGCTGCCGTGGGTGTGAAAGTCGAGGTGGATTTGGCGGAAGCGCAGGGGCTCCAGGGAGGGGGATTTCTTAGCCATAAGTCAATTGAGTTAGTCGGTTAGCAAAAACGATTTACTGAAGCTGTCTCAACATTAACAATCGGTCGCGTTGCAGGTTCATTTGACCTCTGTTGGCTAGGAGCCAAGGAGGAAGTAGGTATCATACATACCTTCGACCGACGAGCGACAACGCCAAAGGTCAAATGAGACGCAACCTCTTTGAGGCCAGTGTTTTTTGTTCTTCTGGCTGTGTTGCTCCTCAGTCACAGATTTTATTTAATATGTTCTTTCGTCGCGCCTTGCCAGAAGGCCAAAATCCAACTGGCGCGGCCGTTTGTTCATGTTGAGATAGCTTCTACTCGATGACCAGCCCGAAGTGTGCGCGACAGTCGACTTCCTTTGGTAAACCGTTTACCAAACGGCGAAAGTTAAGGAGTAAAAGCGGGGCGTTTGAAATGATTTCTAGGCTTCTTTTTCGGCGACCAAGTTGCCTTCCAGCTTGCCATCGTCCTCGATTTTGCCGGTCAGTTTCTTGCCTTCGATTTTGCCGCTAAAGAACTCGTCCTTGTCGGTTTTGTCGACGAGTTTGAAGGTGCCGTCGGCATTGATCTTGCCGGAGTAAACATCCACTTCCACTTCGCCGTATTCTTCGTCGGAAAGCGTGACAATGACGGAACCGGTTGAAGCGATTTCCACGGTGGCTTTCTCTTTGTCGCCATCTGGTTCGGTATAGGTGCCAACATACGTGCCCACGAATTCAGCGGGGATTTGGGCCTGCAAAAAAGCGGGCGTGAGGGCGAGGAGAAGGACAGTGAGAGGGAGGTAGAGATGATGTTTCATGGTGCGATGGGTCAACGTGTTAAAACCTACTGTGCTTGGAAGTGAGGGCAAGTCAGGAAAGCATGTGCGCTGGGAGAGACGGATGACCTGCAACAAGTTTCAGGTTATCCCTCTTGGCTGCGTCGAAAACACGCCCATCGTAAACCTTGTCATCAGCGTCCCCGTCCACATCTTTGTTGTCTTCTATGAAATCGCCCAATCTCATTGTCATTGTTTGTCACGACCTCGGCCAATATCTCGGCTGCTACGGCGTGGCTGAAGCCCGCACGCCAAACATCGATCAGTTGGCGGCAGAAGGCATGCGCTTTGAAAACAACTTCTGTTGCGCGCCGCAGTGCAGTCCGTCGCGGGCAGGGCTATGGACCGGGCGCTTCCCACACGCCAACGGCGTGGTGGGGCTGACGCATGGTCAATTCGGCAATGATCTTAATCCGGGGGAGACCCACTTGGCCGAGGTCCTGCGGGAACATGGTTATGAAACCCACCTCTGGGGGGGCGCACACGAGATGCGCACGCCGGAAGGGCGCTTTGCGGTGAACCATGGCCATAACCACACGGCGATCGAGATGGGTGATGGCGTGGCAGCGTGGCTCCAGCAGCGAGGGGATGACGAAGCGCCGTTCTTTATTGAGATGAACACCTTCGAGCCGCACCGCCCGTTCCCGCACGAAGGGGTGGAAGCGCTCCCTCACGAGAGCCTTTCGATTCCGCCCTATTTGCCGGACATCCCGGAAGTGCGGGAGGACTTGGCCGAGATGGAAGCCTCCATTGCTTGCGTGGACCTTGCCGTTGGGAAGATGCGCGCCGCGCTGCAGGAGAAAGGCCTGGCCGAGAACACACTCTTTGTCTTTACCGTCGATCATGGCATCCCCTTTACCCGGGCCAAAATGACGTTGTACGATCCGGGGTTGGAAACCGCCTTGATCATGGCAGGGCCGGGAATCGAGCCGGGGCAGACCAAGACGGAGATGATCAGCAACGTCGATCTTTTCCCCACCTTGCTGGACTACCTGAAGCTCCCCGTGACCGGCGACTTGCACGGCCGCAGCTTCACCGGACTGCTGGATGGATCGGAGTACCAGGAAAACGAGTTCATCTTCGGAGAGAAGACTTTCCATACTTATTACGATCCCATGCGTGGAGTCCGCACCAAGAAGTGGAAGTTGATCGCCAACTTTGAGCACACCCCGTGGCAGGAGACCTCCGGCGATTACTTGAACAACGCCAAGAGCTACGTCGAGGTCGCGACGAGTGAGATGTACCGGAGCGTGAACGGCGTGCACCAGCCCTTGGAGCTTTACGATCTAGAGAACGATCCCGGCGAAACGCAGAATCTTGCCCAAGAAGAAGCCCACCGCGAAACGCGCGATGGGCTGATCAAGGTGCTCCACGCTTGGATGGAACGGACGGGCGATCCGCTCCTCCACGGGCCGATGGCCCAAGGCGCTTACCGAGAGCGGATGGCCGCGTTCAAAGAGGCCGCGAGATAGAAAAACTCACGCGGCCCGCCGCCGGGGACGTCGGCGGCTACCGGTTGGAAGCGTTGCCAGAACGCGGAGGGCGGAGCTCTTGCTCCGCCGCACGCTTTCGGTTAGCGCTTAACTTACTGACTACTCGGCCAGATGATGGCGTCGGCCCACTCGGGGTGGCGCTCCAGGCGGTCGAGCATTTCGTCAAAGGCGTCCTTGGTCTGTTTCAGGTAATAATAAGGATCGCCCATCATGTCGTAGGCCTGGAAGCCGATCGGGCCTTCGAGACCGACCTTGAAGAGCAAGGCCAGGACCGCGAAGTTGTCCATCTGCCCCGGACCAAGCGGCTCGATGCTATTGCCGGCCACGCGTCCACCCTTAGACGTGCCG
>CAWUJC010000104.1:0-7454 GCA_963922355.1 uncultured bacterium
TTTACTACCCACCGGGGGGCATCGGCATCCGGTTTGATTCGCATGCCTACATCGGATACACCATTCCGCCGTATTCCGATTCCATGATCGGCAAGCTCATCGCGGTTGGCGAGGACCGAACGCAGGCGATTGATCGCCTCAGCCGCGCCTTGCATGACTTCATGCTGGGTGGCATTAAGACAACGATTCCGATCGGCGAAATGATTCTGAATGACCCGGATTTTCGCCGTGGCCGTTATAGTACCGCGTTTTTGGAAGACATGATGCGGCAAAACAGCAACATCTCCATGCCTCGCGCTGAGTAGTCGTTCAGCAAGTTTCTCCTAGCTCCCGATGTCGGCGCCCCGTCTCACTCGTCGCGAGCGCCTGCTTCAGGCCCGCCTGTATGGGATTTTTGACCTCGCGTACGCCCAGGCGCAGGACGCGGTGACCGTCTGTGAGCAGATGTTGGCCGGCGGTGTCGACATTATCCAGCTTCGGGCGAAGGGGTATCCTCAAGATGAGGTCGAGGTTATGGCCTACCAAATGAAACCGGTTTTTGCGGGGAGTGAGGCTCTCTTTATCATTAACGATCACCCAAATGTGGCGCGGCGCGGTGAGGCGGATGGCGTTCACATTGGCCAGGATGATGGTACCGTGGCCGCGGAGAGAGGGTTGCTTGCACCGGGGCAATTGGTGGGCAAGTCGACACATAGTTGTACCCAGGCAAGCGAAACAGCGTTAGAAATGCCCGACTATATTGGTGTAGGTCCACTTTATGCCACGGCGACCAAGCCGGATTACACTCCCGTCGGACTGGATTTGATTCGGCAGAACAACGAAGAGCCGAACGTGGGGGATATGCCCCGGTTCTGTATTGGCGGCGTGAACTTAGAGCGTTTGCCGGAGATAATCGCTGCGGGTGCCGAGCGGGTGGTGATTGTTTCCGCTATTCTCCAGAGCGGTGATATTACGGGTTATTGCCAGAACGTGCGACAGCTACTCGACGACGCGTCCTGAGTTGTAGGCTAGAGGTTTAGGCGATGAAAATGCCGCCAAACGGCCATTATTTTCCTAATGCCTCGCGCCAAAATGGGGGCAGAATCTCGGGAGGGACGCCAGGAGGGAACTCCTTCTTAATGTGGGCGAGTTCCTCCGAGCCGGGCACATCGGTGCGCGAAAAATCATAAATGACTTCCCAAGCCCCTTGTTTACTTTTTTTGAGGATGTAGACGTGATCTTGATCGATAAAGAATTGATCTAGTTTGCCTTCAGCCTCAAACGGACGACCTTCAAAAGACGCAAAGCCATCCTGGACGAGCATTTGGTCTATCTGCCACTTAAAATCAGCTTGCTGAGGTGTAAGTTGTTGATTGTAGCGGACATAGAGGCGTAAAGCGTCGCAAATTGCGGTGCGGGTCGGGCTACCAGGCTTAGGCGTGGTGGCAGCGACCAAGGGAAGACAAATGGTAACGAGTGAAAGGACAATAAGGGATAGGACAGAGGGTTTCATTCCAGAATGAGGGTGTGAACTTGATGTGCTAGGTAGAACACGAAAAAGAAACGAGGTACTTGCAATTTAACCCGCTTAGCTCGTTTCAAATAGACGTGAATCTGTTCCTTCCGCAGCTTAAATCTTCAATTCTGGGTAGCGCGGCGCGGAATCTGCGGTAATATGAGCGAGTTATGAGTAAGCCTAAGATCATTGCCTACCTGAAACCGACTTGCGGCTGGAGCCAGGGCGTCCGCGCCATTTTGGCCAAGTACGATTTGCCGTACGAAGACCGCGACATCATCAACGATTTCAACCAACGGATCGAAATGATCGAGAAGAGCGGCCAGGAATTGTCGCCCTGCGTGGAAGTTGACGGCAAAATGCTGGCCGACATCAGCGGTGAAGAACTCGAGCAGTGGATGATCGAGAATAGCGTCGTTGCTTCCAGCACTGCCCCGGTCGACGTGCCGACCAACGCTCCATGCCCGGAACACGCCGAGCCGGCGGCCACTCCGATCCAGATTCGCCCCCTTTCTTAGTTTGCCGATGATATGATGACCCCGGGACAGCAGCAGGCGCTTCTCGCGTTGTTGCAGGATTCCGACGACCACACTTTAGTGCTCCTCAAGCGGGAGCTCGTGGACGCCGGCGGGGATCGTCTGGAAGACTACGAGCAGCTCCTCCAGGGCTGTGGTGATGTGGCGTCTCGCCATTTGCGGGACGTCATTGGTCGCATCCGGGAAGCGCGGCACTTGGGCGATATCTCCCGCCAGCTGGCGGAGATGGAAACCTGGGACGAGATGCTTACCTTTTGTTGGGAGCTGACTCGGGCGGAGGACCCCGAATTGAAGGATGGTCCCTACCGCCGCCAGCTAGAGCAATGGGGGCAAGAAGTGGCTGACCGCTTGGGCGGAATGGCCAAGCTGAAGCAAGACAAAACGCAAGTAGAGGCCTTGCGAGAAGTCTTGGCGTTGCGACATGGGTTGACCGGGAACGAAGCTGACTACTACCACCCACGTAACTGTTACTTGCCGTGGGTGATGGAATTTCGGCGGGGCATTCCGCTCACGCTTTGCTTGATCTATCTATTGGTTGGTCGCCGCGCTGGGGTTGAAGTCGAAGGCATTAGTGCGCCGGGGCATTTTTTGGCTCGGGTCGGCAAGGTGTACTTTGATCCGTTCTACGAGGGGCGGCTCCTCACCCAGGGCGAGTGGGACCGCATCCGCGCGGAAGTGCCCGCCCAACACCAATCCATGCTGGATTCCCCTTGTCCGCCCCAGCAGATGGCGCATCGGCTCTTGCTCAACCTGCGCAACGCCTACGTCAAGCGGCAGGATGGTCCGCGGCGGGAGCGAATTGACCACTATTTGGCCGTACTCCAACACTAGGGCGTATTCACACGATGTCTCAAATCGCTAAAAACCGGCTTTTTGGTCAGATAAAGCCTTCTTCAACTCAACGAATGTCCTCATTCGCCTCATCTCATCAGGCCTTATCAGCCTCAAATATCCAGATTTTCCCTTCATTTCACTTTGTGTGAACACGCCCTAGGGCGCCGCGACAAAAGTAAGCGCCTGTCTTGACAGGATCTAATATTTAGATAATTATCTAATTAATGAATCAACTCTTCAAAGCCTTGGATGATCCCACCCGGCGAGACATCCTTGATCTGCTGAAAGCCGGGGAAAAGACGGCGGGCGAGATTGCCGAGCACTTCGCCATGAGTAAGCCCAGCATCTCCTATCACCTGGATCTGCTGCGACAGGCCGAGCTCGTCGTCTCCGAAAAGCGCGGGCAGTTCGTCCACTACACGTTGAATACATCCGTGTTGGAGGAGACCGTGTCTTGGATGCTGGAATTGGCGGGAAAAGCTAGAGGGGCTAGCGGGGCCAGCCAGACCAGCGCGGCCCGCACGGTTCAAGCGTTGAAAGGAAAGGCGGTGGTACGATGACGCGTTGGTTAGCAAGAGAATGGGCGCAGATCTTGATTTTGGCTTCTCCGTTTGTGGTCTTGGCGTTTTTGTGGCCGAGCCTCCCTGACCGAGTGCCGATTCATTGGAACGTCTATGGTGAGGCGGACGGATTCGCAGGTAAATGGATGGGAACGCTCTTGCTCCCCGCCCTCAATGTAGCGGTCACGTTCTTCATCGTGGCGGTGTTCCATTTGGACCCAAAACTCAAGAAAGCTTCACCAGAAGCGCGGAAGAGTTCCGCGGGTTTTTATCAGACGGTTCGTCTGCTAATGAGCAGTTTCCTCAGCGTGCTCAGCATACTGATGCTGCTGATAGCGGTGGGGGTGTTGATTAATTTGAATATCGTCATTTATCTCAGCACGCTTGGGCTCTTACTGGTTTTCGGAAATCTCATGGGCAAGATCGCGCCGAATTACTTCGCGGGCATCCGGACGCCGTGGACCTTGGAGTCCCCCACAGTCTGGCGGCAGACCCATCGGGTGGGTGGTTGGTGGACGGTCGCGTTTGCGGTGGTGGGTTTGATCCTCTTACCCGTGTTGCCCGAGCCCTACTTCACCTTTGGTTACTTCGTGCCGTTCTTGCTCCTCTTAGTGGCCGGAACCTCGATCTACTCCTGGTGGCTTTACCAGCAGGAAAAAGCGGGGGTGAGCCGTTGATCGAAAACCAAGGCTACTTGCGGGTCTTCTGCATCGCGCGGCTGGTGCGGTAGGCGCTGGAGAGCATCATGTACTCTTGGATGTTCTCCGAAGTGAGAAGCCCGACAATCTTGTCGTCCTCGAGGAGCGGGGCGGTGCCGACGCCGCTGGAGATCATCTCGCGATAGGTGTCTTCAAGCGGAGCATCGGGGTCCACGTCCATCCATTCCTTGTGCATGAATTCGGCGACGCGGGCTTCGTAGCCCTTGAAGGTGACGCCGCGGATAAGGTCTTCGCGCGTGAGAATGCCGACGAGTTGACCGCGAAAATCGACGACGGGAAAGTCGCGTTGAGAGCCGGCCAGGAGTTGACTGGCCGCCCGAGCCAGGGACTCGTTCTCGTCCAGCGTCTTGAAGCGTTTGACCAGGGCGTTCTTGGCCCGGACGTTCTCAAAGGCGGTGCTGGTTTCGGCCTGTTGGGCTTCGGCCTCGGCGCCCAGGAAGACGAAGAGGGCGATGAAGAGAAGGAAGATGTTGCCGCTGATCAATCCCCACACCACAAAGAGAATGGCGGAGGCTTGGCCCACGCGTGCCGCGATTCGGGTCGCGATCGCGTAGTCGAGCTTGGAGGCAAGGAGGGCGCGGAGGATGCGGCCGCCGTCCATTGGGAAGGCCGGGACCAGATTAAAGAGAACCAGGATGATGTTGATCCAAAGAAGCTGAGCAGGCAGGAGCAGGGCGCTGGGCTTAGTTAGGTCAATTTCGCCAAAGGCTTTGTGCCCGAAGATATACCAAACGAAGGGGAGGAGGATCAGAGCAATCAGGACGTTCACCGCGGGGCCAGCAATGGCGACAATCAGCTCTTGCTTCGGGTCCTTCGGCATTCTCTCCAACTGGGCGACGCCGCCAATCGGTAAGAGGGTGATGCTGCTGGTCTTGATCCCGTAGCGCCGGGCGGCCAACGCATGACCCAATTCGTGGAGGGTGACGCAGACGAAAATGAGGAGGACCAGCGCCAGCCCGAGGAAGATCTCGTAGGTGCCTTTGCCCTGGGCCGCGTAGGTCCACCACACAAAGACCAAGAGGATAGTAAAGGTCCAATGGACAAAGACGGGAATCCCAGTCAGACGACCAAGCTTAAGCGACCAATTCATGAGCCGGATAGTAGGGAGAGTGATGCAAAGCGCAAGGCGGGTTGTGCTTGCCAAGTAGGGTCGGACCGGCGGGATTTGAACCCACGACCTCTTCCACCCCAAGGAAGCGCGCTACCAAGCTGCGCTACGGTCCGTAGAATTTGCCTTCGAAAACCCCCAATGAAGGAGCAAGGCAGGCCCTCAAATCCAGGCGGGGAACCCAGTGAGAGGAAAGGGGAGCGTAGGCGATCTACCCGCCCGGCACAAGGCGAATTTGGTGTGCATCTTGAATCAACTATTGAGGCAGTGTGTTGCTAAACCCTGTGGTAGAAGAACTTTGTTCCAATGTGTTTCAGGCATGGAGGCGATTACGTATTTGACTAAGTGCGCAAGAAATAGCGTAAGGTTGTTGAGTGCCTGTGCTTAGTTAAAAAGGTGCCAGATTAAAGACTGAAGAGCGCTAATTCTTCAGCCAGCGAGCGCCAACCTTATTTGCTTTGATCTTGAGTACCTTTGGTAGGGTGATCTCTGATTGTTGTGCGATCGAAAATCCCGCTGGAATATCCTTCATCGTCGTCGCGGCTTCACCAGCAATGAGATTTCCTTCAAAAATGGTTTCTCCATATTTCTTTGCCATGAGCAGTCGATTTGATGATCCCATAAGAATGTTGTTGAGAATGCGGTTCTTGTAGGGGGCCTGAGTCATATAGTCTGGGTCTCGGAAGGATCCGTAGACAAGCCCGCGGATCACAGGGTTTATAATCGCATTACCTTCCACGACAGAATTGTTAAAGACCTCATAAGAGTGTCCAACGTATTCCACATTCTTCCAGTCGCTTCCATAGTGGATAAGGATGGCGAAACTGTGGGTTTCCTCGATGACGTTGCCTTGAATTGTGTGGTTGTGGCCGAATGCTACAATCCCTGAATAGCCGCGATGCGTGTAATTGCCGGAAACATGGCAATGACCTCCTCCACGCAGCCAGATACCTCCGCCACAACCGAGGAAGGTATTGTTTTGTATCGTATTGCCTGATGATTTGTTGGAGATGACCTCATCATCACCATCGGCTCGTTCAAAGACGTTGTTTTCCACGATCGTCTTGGCGTGTAAGTGGCCCCATTGTCGCATGTCGCCACCAATTTGGATGGCTTCGCCACCGTTGATGTGGCGTCTTCGGATGTCGCGAAAATGGTTGTGATCAATCAGGATGTTCTTTGCGGTATCGGTTTCATTGGGGCCGACGCCGATTTGAAGCGTCATCGACAAGGAGTCGACAAACGTACAGTGGTCGATTCGACCATCCGTAGCTCCGTTTCTCCACGACATGATGGGGTAGTATTTTATATCAGGGGAGCCACATGAAATAAACGCGCACTGGGTTACGCGCACCCCTTTTGCCCCGATCACGGAAAACACATAGTTATACTGCTTCCCGAAGAATGCGGCATGATCGAAGAGTAAGCCTTCAATGATCCAATGGTCTCCCCTTGCTGAAATCGTGGATTCACCTGTGAAGACGACCTTGCCGGGTTCGGCTGCTTTGAGGTGGATCGGAGCCTCTTGGGTGCCGTCAATGCTCAACTTTATCAACCCCGTGTCTTGGTAAATGCCAACCGGTATTTCGATGACATCACCTGGTGCTGCGTTCGAAATCCTGGCTTTAAGAGCTTCTACGTCACCCTTCTGCGAGATGCCGTGTGTGTAGTCAAAAATGATGGGGGGAGTGGCGCCTCGCTTTTTGGCAGTAGCGGCTAATCTGTTGAGAGCTTCTTTCGCTTCTGAGGACAACGGTTGGCCGGTGGCGTGAGACCGCTCCGCTTTCGTCATTGAACTAACTTCATTAGCAGAACATGCGTCAGCCAAATAAAGGGCGAGAAGGGCGCAGAAGAATAATCGAGAGATCCGCATAGTCCTTCATCTAGCCATTATCTTTCTTCGACAGGGAAGTATTCTTTGAGAACCACGTAAATCCCAGCGAAATGCCTGGCACCAAGAGACGTGGAACTCGCGTTGGGTTTGTTCCTTTTTCATGAGGGGAATGCAATGTGCAGTTCATGATTGAGTTTTCTCCCTACAAGGCAAACGGCATCAAGGCAGAAGGTCCGTTCCGGATCATTGAGTACGCTGGGCGTAGAGGCTGGCACGCTGGGAGTGCCCACAGCAGGCTAGAGATGCCCGTAGATACAAATCTGATGGTGCATGGAACCGTGACTCTTTGGGTTCTCCCACTCGAGGAG
>CAWUJC010000105.1:0-7434 GCA_963922355.1 uncultured bacterium
CGGCGGTGATGACTTGCTGGTACCATTCGGGGAAGTTTGCCTCCCGGGTCGGGGAGATAGCGTTTGCAGGTTGCTTGGCCATGGGAGGGCAAGGAATAGCGGTCCTCGCCTCCCATGTAAAGGCAGCGTGACGCTGCACCCAGAAAGAGGCGGAGCGTGGACGGCTGCTTAAGACTTGAGCGTGATTTTACCCCAATCCAGGCCGCGCTTATTGGCGTAATTAATAAAGTGCGCCTCGTAGTTGATCAGTACGGCGCGGACGACGGCCGAGTCATCGGCGTGGCCAATGTCCGGGATAAAGTCGGGGATGAGGTCGGTTTGCTCGTGGGCGTAAATGATAGCGAAGGCCGCATGGGCGATCACCACCAGCGGCATGTCGTCGAGTTCATCTTCGGCGTAGTCTTCGATCACCTCGACTAGAAACTCGAGCTGGTCGACGAGGTGAGGAAACTTTGGACTGTCGACTTGGGTAAACTCCAACTTGAGCATGGTGACATGCTCCAAAATGCTTTTAATCGTCTTGCGGGTCACCTTGGACGCGCCGTGAGAAACAAACTCGGCAATTTCTGACATGACGATAGCTTGGCAGATTTTGGACCGTTGGCAATCCCTCTCAGTGGGTCTAGAGGCCCTTCTTTGCCCGCTCGTACACGGCCAAGTAATCTTTGGCCGCTTGTTTCCAACCGCGCTCCACGCTCATGGCGGCAGCTTGGTAATCTTCCAGTAAGTGGTCGTGGTCAGCTAGGCCAACGGCCAGGCGCAACTCGGCAAGCAAGGTTTCCGGGCGACCATCCGGGAGTTCTACGGCGGGGATGCGCCCGGCCAGTTTCTTTTTGCTGGGGGCCTTCTTGCCTTCCGTGACGGGGTAGAGCCAGTCGCGCCAAGCACCCAGAGGTTGGGCAATCGGCAGAGCGCCCAGGCGGGCGGCTTCCAGCACGGGTTCCGCTGAGGCAGGGTAGGTGGCGGGGCAGAGGAGGAAGTCGGCGCCAGACAGGAGATGGTAGTGATGACCGGGGTCCGAAGTCGGCTGATAGGCGATCTGCTTGGGATAGGACTTGGCCATGGTCTGGAAGTAGTCGGTGTAGAAGGTATCACCGTCGGCCGCGACCACGAGTTGGAGGTGCGAGCCGACCAGTTCGTTCATCACTTGCATCAGTTGCTCGCAGCCCGATTCCGGGGTGAGCGGTGCGAGCCAAGCCACCAGGGGGGTGTTCTTTTTGGCGGCGAGGCCGAGGAGCTTCTGCACTTCCTTTTTCGCGGCGGCCTTATTACCCGGCTTCTTGGCTGAGAACGGTTTGGCAAAATCGCCGAGGCCTTCCGGATCCCAGAACGTGGTGTCGATGCCCGCATGGATGCCGGTCAGCTTTGCAGCGGCATCCTGCAGAACGCCTTCCAGCCCGGCCCCAAACTCTGGCGTCGAGGCGTCCTCGGCGTAAGCGGTGCTACGCGTGGTGACCTCTTGGCTAAAGATAATCCCGGATTTGGTCAGATTTAGGTCGTCGTGGAATTCCACGCCGTGCGGGGCAAAGTAGTCCCACGGCAGGTTGGTCAGCTCGAAGTCATGCTTGGGGAAGCGGCCCTGCTCCATCAGCGTGTTGAAGGTGAAGACGGTGGGGATAGCCAAACCGAGCTGCCGCGTGATCGCCGGGATGATGCCGCTGGGCCAGTCCAAGCAATGGACAACTTCCGGTGCTGGCTTGATGTGCGGGAGGAGTGCCACGGCGGCGTGGCTGAAGAAGAGGAACCGCGCGGCGTTATCGCCGTAAGGAGAATCATCAGGACCGAAGACGAATTCGCGGTTGAAGAATTCGTCGCGTTCCAACAGCCAGAGGGGGACGCCATCGGGTGAGACGGCCCGCCAGACTGGCGAGGCCATCTCACTGTGGCCCAGCTTTACTTTCAGCGTCAGGCCAGTGGCTTCCAGTCCTCGGAGGCGCGACATCAGCGGCTTGTAGAGCGGCATGACCAGGCTGGTCGTCTTTTTGCCGTTGCGTAGGGCCGTCGCAAGCCCGTCGGCCAGCCGGGCAGTGGGTGAGGGGGGGGAGCCCTCCAGGTTGGTGTAGCCTTCGAGTTCGGCGGTCGCGATTAAAATGCTCATTTGCGTGTCTCCTCCCGTGTGTTAAGCCGGGGCATGTCGATTGACGCCTTGTACCGGCTCTTGTCCGCTGCGGACTACCAACCCCTAAACCAACAGACGCTGGCCCGCCAATTAAAAATTCCGCCGGGTCGTCGGGGGGAATTCGCCCGCCAATTGGAGGAGGAAGAAGCCCGGGGCGGTATCGTCTCTATTCGCAACGGGTTGTATGTCTTGCCGCAGACGGTGGGCCTGCTGGCCGGGCACTATACGGGCAACGAGCGCGGCTTTGGTTTTTTACGACCCGATAACTTTGACGGGCCGGATGTATACATCGGGGCGTCCGATACCAGCACGGCGATGCACGGCGACCAGGTCCTCATCCGCTTGGACAAACCGGGCCAGCAACGCGGAAGGCGTGGCCCGCGCGGGCGGCGCAAACCCACCGGCCGAGCCGGGGAAGAGAAGTTGAGCGGCAAGGTGATCCGCGTGCTGCGTCGAGCGCGGACGCAAATCGTTGGGACGCTGCAGAAGACCTCGCACTTCCACTACGTGGTGCCAGATGACACCCGCATGCCGCAGGATATTTACGTGCCGGACCCCGAGCCGCCCGTGCCGGTTGGCCACAAAGTTGTGGTGCGTCTGCTGGAATGGGATTCCCCGCACGTGAACCCGGAGGGCGAGATCACCGAAGTGCTCGGGCCGCCCAATCAAGCCGGGGTTGATATCCTCGCCATCATCCGCAAATGCGAGTTGCGGGAGGGGTTCCCCGAAGCGGTGGAAGCCGAAGCACGGGCCATCCCCACGGCGATTCCAGAAGAGGAAATTGCCAAGCGGGAGGACTTCCGCTCGCGCTATGTCTTTACCATCGATCCGGACGACGCCAAGGACTTCGACGATGCGCTCTGCTGCCGCGTTTTGCCCAACGGCGACTATGAGGTCGCGATTCACATCGCTGATGTTTCCCACTACGTGAAACCCGGCAGTGCCTTGGACAAAGAGGCCGAGCTACGGGGCAACAGCACCTATTTAGTGGACCGCGTCATCCCCATGTTGCCCGAAAAGTTAAGCAACGGGATTTGCTCGCTCAAGCCGAACGAGGATCGCTTGGTCAAAACGGTGGTGGTGCGGCTTTCTCCGGAGGGCAAGGTGAAGCGCTCGCGCTTCGTCCAGGGCATCATTCACAGCAAGAAGCGGCTGACCTACCGCCAGGCCATGGGCTTTATCGCCAAGAGTAGTCGGACGACGATCGGGCGCGAAGTGCAGCGCCTCCACAAGCTGGCGCAGAAGCTCCGCCGCCGTCGCTTCGAGAACGGGTCACTGGATCTAGACTTCCCGGAAATCAAGGTGCGGCTGGACGAAAGCGGGCGACCGATCAAGATTGAGAAAAACGAGAACGACGAGTCGCATCAGCTCATCGAGGAATTCATGCTGCTGGCCAACGAGGTGGTGGCCAAACATCTGAAGAATAAGTCCATTCCGGCGATCTACCGGGTGCACGAAGACCCCGACGCGGAGCGGCTGGAGGATTTTCGCCAGACGGTGAAGGCGCTGGGCATCACGGTGGGCGATCTCAGCCAGCGAGGAGAAATTCAGAAGCTGATCAAGCGAGTGAAAGGCACGCCGGAAGAGCCAGCGGTGAAGGTGAACTTGCTCAAGAGCTTGAAGCGCGCCTTGTACTCCCCCAGCCCGGACGGCCACTTCGGCCTCGCGAAGGTCAATTACACGCACTTCACCTCACCGATTCGTCGCTACGCGGATTTGATTGTTCACCGCGCCGTCTTTACCTCGGGGAAGAAGCGGGAATCCCCCTCCGCCGGGAACCTTGGTCATTTGGCGGTGCACATCACACGGACGGAAAAGAATTCCTCTGAAGCGGAGATGGAATCGCAGAAGCTCAAGAAGCTGGAGTACTTCGCCCGCTTCATGGATGATCGCAAGGCGCTCTTTACCGCCCAGGTCTTGGAAATCCGTCCTTTTGGCCTTCTGGTCGAGTTGCCGGACTATCAGCTCCAGGGCGCGGTGCGGATGAGCGATCTCCAGGGCGATATTTATGTGCTCCAGCCTCGGAACCAGAAAGTGGTGGGGCGGAAGAGCGGCGCGTCGCTCGGCCCGGGCATGGCCGTACGCGTGGGGGTCAGCCACGTCGATTTTCTCAAGAAGCAGGTAAATTTCTTTTTGCCTAAAATTCGCAAAACCAAGAAACGGCGTTAGTCTACCTAGAACGACCTTGGCAAGGATGTTGCACCTTACTGAGGCGTGATCAAAACGACCATGGACCTGCAAACGGCTTGGCAAGACCTGGAAACGCGTGAAAACCAGTTGCGGCTGCACATCATCCGCTCCGAGGAGTACCTGCGCCATTTCGACCGCGACTTCAAGCGCCAAGTCCTCATGCTCTACCTCTGCATTGCGCTGATCCTCCTTTTCCAAAGCTGGTTCTTCTACCAAAGCGCGTTGTATAGCCGATGGGATATTGCCCTCTTTGTACTGGGGATTTCTGTTCTCGCGATTAGCAACTGTGTGTTGCTGATTCGGACAAAACTGTTCTTAAACCGGGTCAACGAAGCCTGGATCGAGCCGCAGGAGCAAATTGCGCTGAACAACCTCCGCAACGAGCGGCACGAGTTGCTCCAGAAGATGGAACAGCCCAAGGCAGCCTAAGCCGAAAAAGGTCAAAATCTTCCCGCGCTTGACCGGCGGCGGCCCGTCGCGGCAGGGTGTCGGCATGTCGCCATTCCATTTGGACCGTACCTATGATGTCTTTCTGCTGGCAGGACAGTCCAACGCGCAAGGTTGTCAAGGTGATGCGGCCGCTTATCCGGCTGATCGAGATGCGTTAGATGTGTCGATTCCGTTTTATTGGACCACCCCGGGGCACGGGTCGTCCGAGCAACAATGGAAAATCATGCAGCCGCAGCCAGGATTCTTCGAAGCGGGGCACTTCGGCCCGGAGCTTGGCTTCGCGCGGAGTTTAGCGCGAGAAGGCAGGCAGCCCGCGATCTTCAAGTTTACGGTTGGCGGGGTGAGTTTAGCGACGGTCTATCGCCGGCCCGGTGCTGAGGGACTGTACGATGAGATGGTGGAAGCGTGGCAACACGCCAGCGCCCAACTCCAGCTGGCGGGTCTCTCTTATCGAGTGTGCGGGTTTATCTGGATTCAAGGAGAGAGCGATGGCGAAACGCCGGAAATGGCGGCGGCTTATGAAGAGAACCTCCAGGTGCTGTTGGATGATCTGCTGGGCCGGGTGCTGGAGCAACCGGAGCTGCCCACTTTGTTGGGGGTGGATGAGCAGCATCCATACATCGTGGCGCAGCCAACCGTGGTAGCGGCACAGCAGCGTCTTGCCCACGAGCGAAACAACACGGCTTTTACCTCCATGCGTGGCTTGGAGAAGGCGGACGAAACCCACTTGACGCCAGCCGGTTTGGTGGCACACGGTGAGCGCCTGGCGGAGGATTTTCTCCGGTTGCTCGGCGAGGATCAAGCTTAGGCAGCGCCATGGAACTGGGGGCTTTAGCTTTGGCGATGATTGGACCGGAGGATTCTCTCCTCCCCATCTTCTTTACTGCTTTGTTGATTGGCGGTGGGCTTGTCGGCATTTTTCTGCCCTTTGTCCCGGGCTTGGCGCTGATCTATCTCGGGACGGCGTTTCACGTCTTCCCGGGTTGGAGCTACAGTCCCATATCGGTTCCGGCTTTCCTCCTCCTGACGCTGATTTTCATTGTCGCCCAAGGGATGGAAATGGGGGCGGGGTTCCTCGGCGCAAAAAGCCAAGGGATGGGGTGGCCCGGTTTTATCGCCGGGATCGTCGGGCTGATCGTGGGGATTTTTCTCGGTCCGTTGGGGGTCATTTTTCTTCCGCCGGTGCTGATCCTTTTGGCTCAGCGCTTCATCACCAAGCAAGACACGAAGCGAGCGTTTCGCACGACCGTGGCTTTCCTTCTGGGGAATTTTGTCGGCCTCGTCTTTAAGTTGATCGGGGCCGTCATGCTGCTGCTGGTCTTTGGCTTCGCTGTCGCCGGATATCTTTAATTTCGCCAAGCCAGGGTAGGGCGGGCTGTCCCTAGCCCGCCGTTCGAGACGCTTTGGTTCCCCCTTGTGATGAGGCCAATAGTCGTTTGAATCTTCTTGGGAAAGGGGGGATCGCTTTTCGCGCGCCGTCGATCGGGACATCGACGGCTACCAGCTTATGGGTAAAGAGCCAACAACGTGCCTAGACACCCAGGGCGCGCTGGCGGTAATGCTCGTCTGAGCGACCGGCAATGCGTTCGACTTGTTCGCGCTGCATGAAGATCGGACCACCCAGTGCGGCGGCACCGGCAAAGATTTGCGCCGCCTTGTCGGCCATGAACATGGCGGCGAGGACCGAGGTCGGCGTCGGGCCCAAGGTGATGATGCCGTGGTTCTCCAGGAGGATGACCTTGGGGTTGGTGCCGTAGCGCTTGATGTAGAACTGGACCTCGTCCTTGATCCGGATGGCCAACGGCAAGCCCGGATCGATGTAGGGGATGAGGACCGACGCTACGCCGCAGAACACCACCTCATCGGGGAAAAGGCGGTTGTTCGAGAACGTGCGGGCCTGGGGTCAGCAGAGCAGCTTGTTGACGTTGGTCGAGTGGGTGTGACCGACAAACTCCACGCCCGGGAGCGTGAGCAAGTAGGCGTGGAAGAGGGCCTCGACCGAGGGCTTCTTGTCCGGGCCGCCGCAGCGGGAATCCATCAACGTGGCGTTGATCTGCTCGTCCGTCAGGTTGGCCTGAGAGAAAAGCGAGAGCAGGACCTCGTAGCGGCACTGGACGATATCTTGGTCCGACAGGGTGGCCAGGCGGGTGCCACTGGCTTTGACCCAGAAGGAGTTTTCGTCGGCTGTGGCCGAGGTGTTGCCTTCGCCAAACATGGCCAGCCCACGTTCCTCTTTGCCGAGGTCGTGGGACATGTCCAGGAGGGCCGGAACGTTTTTGGTGCTCTCGCTCATTGTCTCGTGATGTGTTGGATGGTATGAGGCCAATAACTGATCTGTGCTAACAGTGCCCTGCGCAAGTAGTGCCGTATGCTAGTGCTCGCCGCAAAAGGCGACTTCCAGGCCGAGTTCCTTCATCGCCGCACCCTTGGCGAACATGGCCTTGCGGGCGCTGGCCTTGTCCTTGCCGTAGGCGACTTGGATGTGGTTGGACTGGTGGCGGGCCATCATCTGGTCGCGGGTCACGCCCTGGAGCACGGCGTGCATGATCGGCCACTGCGGGGTGGTTTCCTGCCAGCGTTCTTCGGTTTCGGCTTCCGGGAGCTTCACGACTTCGGCCAGACCGGTGTCGAACTTCAGCTTGCCTTCGGCCACGTAGACGCGGCTCCAGACGATC
>CAWUJC010000106.1:0-7407 GCA_963922355.1 uncultured bacterium
CGTGCTCATCTACCTCTCGGGTCTCCAAAATATTTCCAATGATGTCTACGAAGCCGCGGAGCTGGATGGCGTGAGCCCCTTGGGCATGATTTGGCACATTGAGCTGCCGCTCATCATGACGCAGGTCCGCATCAATCTCATCTTCATGACGATTGGAACGCTCACCGCGTATGAGATCTTCCTGATTCTTCTCGGGCCGGAAGGCGGGCCGGGATCGGTCGGCATGGTGCCCGGCCTCTACATGTTCAGCAGCGCCTTTAGCGAGGGTAAGTTTGGTTATGCCTGCGCCCTTGGTATGGTGCTCTTTGTCGTCATCCTGACGCTCACCATCGTTTACCAGAAATACGTGAAAGTGGATAAGTAACCCCGCGACCTCTACCCACCCATGAATAAAAACCACAGCACGTTCGCCGAAGTCGTTAAACACGGCTATATCCTCTTTACGCTGCTCTTTGCGTTCATCCCGCTCTACATCATGCTCGTGGTCAGTTTTAAGACCAACGAGCAGTACCTGAACAACCCCTGGACGTTTGATCATCCCAGCGAGTGGCAGTGGAGCAATTGGTCGACGGCTTGGGATCAGGTTGGCGGTTTTATCTTCAACTCGATCTTTATTTCAACCACGGGCACGTTGATTACCCTCATCATCGTCTTGATGAGCGCATATGCGATTGCGCGGTATCGTTTCCCGGGACGTGACATCGTCTTCTACGGCATCATGGCCACCATGTTCCTGCCGGGTACGGTGGCCTCCTTGGTCACGTTGTTCAACCTCCTCAAGAACATGGGGCTGATCAACAACATCCTCGCTTTGGTCTTGATGGCGGCGGTGGCCGGTCAGGTGGTGGGCGTCTTCATTCTCCGTAACTTTATTGAAGACATTCCGAAGGAGCTCTTCGAGTCGGCCCAAATGGACGGTGCGGGGCACTTGCACCAGATTCGCCACATCATTCTTCCGCTTTCCGGCGGTATCATTTCGGTGATCTGCATCATGGACTTCCTGGGGTCTTGGAATCAGGTCATTCTGCCTCTCTTGCTTCTGCGAGACGAAGCCTTCTTCCCCATCCCGGTGGGCTTGTTCCGCTTGGATGGTGAGTATGTGAAGCAATACGGGCCGTTGATGGCAGGCTTCGCCATCTCCTCCATCCCTCTCTTGCTGATCTTCCTTTTCGCGATGAAGCTTTTCGTGAAGGGCCTCTCGGCCGGTGCCGTGAAGGGCTAATCTCGAGCGTTGAGGTCCATTGCCCAAGAGAGCTCGTACGGCTAGCTCTTTGCTCCAGCGAAGGCCTGTTCACGCACGCCATCCCGCCAAGCCTCATAGGAATTGTGCTCGGGCTGTTCCTTTACCTTGAGACCGGAAAGGGCGGGGGACTCGTACTTCTCGTAAAAGGCTTCCAGCTCGGCGACTAAAGTCGTGTCGATGACGGGACCGCTCATTTTTTCCTCCGGATCTTGCGCTAGATCGAACTGTTCGTCTGGGCCGTTTCCGTAGCGCAACACAACTTTGGTGCTACGGGTACGCGCCATGCGGGCGTCACCATATTCAGCAAAGCATTGGTCGCGCCAGGGAGCTGATCCTGCTTCCCACAGCTCGGCGTAGCTGCGACCTGGATACTTGGTGGCGTCCGGCTTCTTCCCCGTGGCCAACTCGGCTAGGAAGGCAAAGGTGTTGTAGTGATCGACGTAGGCGTCAACGGTTTGACCCTCGGGAATACTGGGCCCAGCCAACAGGAGCGGCACCCGAAGGCTGGTCTCGTAGAAATTGAGCGGACGAGTGCCGTTGCCTTTTCCCCAAACGCCATGATGGCCGAGGCAGCAACCATGGTCGGACGTGTAAAGGACGATGGTGTTGTCGAGTTCACCGGTACTTTCTAGCTGATCAAGCACACGCCCGACTTCCCGGTCGATTTCGATCACCGCCGCCAGATAACCCTGACGGCAAGACTGGATGTGGGCTTTGACATTCGCCTCACCATAAAAGCCCTCGTTCCGATGCCAAGGGTGCGGTTCCGCTTCCGGGAAGGCGGAAAAGTCGGCCTTTGCGGCCTGGGCCAGCGGCTCAGCGGCATGACATTCCGTGTGATAGGGCGAGTGCGTTGCAATGTAGCCGACGTTCAGAAAGAAAGGTCGAGCCGTGTCGCGTTCCCGGAGAAACCGCAACGCATAATCGGTCAGGATGGTGCTCTTGTTGCCTTCAATCTCGATTAGATTCCCTTCTTCAGAAAATTCGTGCTGGCCGTTATGCAGGCCCTGACAGGCGGGTAATCCGTAACAGGTGCTGAAGCCTTGCGGGACTTTTCCGGCGCTGCCCAAGTGCCACTTACCAACCAAGGCGGTCTCATATCCGGCATGCTGGAAGAGTTCAGGCAGCGTCACTTGGTCCTGCATCCATTCATGTGCGGCGACTTCGGGTCGTTTCTCTTCTAGCCAGTCGTGAATGCCGACCGCGGAGGGTGGGCGCCCGGTCATCACACAAGCCCGGGCCGGCGAGCAGACGGGCGAGGGCGTAAAGGCGTTTTGGAAATTCACGCCGCGGGTAGCCAGGCGATCTAGGTTGGGCGTGGCCAGGCCGGGGATGCTGCGTTGTCCCAGCGCCCAGGCGGCGTGGTCATCGGTCAGAAAGAGCAGAATGTTTGGTGGAGTCGTCATAGAGAAAAGGAGTTAGGCGGTCGGGTAACGTCGAGCGAGAATGCGGTTAATCCAGCGTTGTGCGGTTTCGGTCAACGGCAGGGTGGGGCGCTTGAGGCGGCGAGTGGTGTGGCCTTCCACCCATTCACCCTCGTACTTCATGTGCTTGGGGTAGGTCGGTAAGCCCATTTCACCCAAATTGATGTGATGGAGCAGCAGCTCAACGGCCGCCGCCCCAATTTCCTCATCCTTGTGGCGAATGCCGCTCCAGCCCGCCACGTCGGTGTTCACATTGCTGTGGACCAAGGCGATGTCTTGGGGAATGCGGAGGCCGAGGGACTCAAGATCGTCGTACACTCTCCGGTCGTCGCAGATCAAGGCATCGGGCTGGTACTCTTCCAGCCAGCGTTGAAGGATCACTCGCTGTACGCGAGGTGGTTGGTCTCTTTTTCCCGACTTAGGAAGGAGTTTCTTCCAGGGTTGCCGACGGAGCCAATCGTGCTCGTCGTGCCGATGGCGGCAGGCCGGAAGTTTTTGGTGGGTCAGAAAATGGCGTAGGTTGACGCTGAGTGATTCGATCGGGAGGATGGGGATGCGCTGATCAACCGGCAGAAGATGATTTTGGCAAAGCGTGAAGGCGGCTTCGTAGCTGAAGAGGGTGCAGAGGGAGACCGTGTCGTTATTCAGGAGGCAAATACGCCGGTAGCCCAGGAGCCAAAGTTGGCAGAAGGCGATCAGCCCGTCGAGGAATTGATCGTGGCCGACCACGTGGGTTTTGACGCGATCCAATTCTCCCAGCGCCACCGAGCTGAAGTGGTCGAAACGAAACTGGCTGTCGCGTGCGGCATAAGCGGGTAGATCGAGGATGAGCCCTTGGATGCCGCGGTTCTTCAACACCGACTCCAACTCCTGCTCACTCATGTTCTGTTGGTAGAGGGGAAAAACCTCTAGTCGGTAGCCCTGCTCTTTGGCTTTCTCCTCCGCCGCGCGAAACTGCCGTGCCGGCCCGAAGGGTAGACTCATCTCTTGCTCCCAGGTGCTCTTGCCCCAATAGAGGTAAGCAAGTTCGGCCTGGATTTGCTTAATCCGCCCGCGTCGGACTGCCGCTAATTGGGCGCCAACGTAAGGATGTACCCGATAGCCCAGCGAGCGGGCTGTTTGCTCCACCTTCTGGCGAGTCAACGGGGCGACGCGGGGGCTGTGACGGAGGGCGAGCGAAGCCGTGCTTAGGCTGACCTTGGCTTCCAGGGCAACCGTGCGGAGGGTGACGCCATTGGTTTCGAGGGAAGGGGGATCAACTGCCGATTCCGTTGCCGGGGCAGTCGAACTTGGGCGTTCCTGGTTTTGGAGAACGCGCGCGACGGTTCCTTGGGCCACGCCCACCAAGCGGGCGATTTCGCGTTGGCTGCGGGTTTGGCCGGGACGGTCACGGGAGAGCTCAAGAATTTGCTCTCGGGTTTGGACGCTAATGCCGGGGCGACCTGGGGCTCGCTGGGATTTCGGGCGACGCATAGGACTTCTCAACTTCTATGATTGAGCAGAGCCGGGTCAGCGTCAACGATGTTTTATGATCATTCAACGTGTTCGCATAAGTAGCCGTTGCTGCTCTTGCCGTCTCTTCACTATAAAGGTGGCGCATCAAGCGTACGCTTCGGCGTTCGACCTCCAACCCTCAACCTCACATTCAAAATCATGAAAAAATCCTCACTCCTCCATTCCCTTACCTGCGGAGCCCTGTTCTGGTCGGGTAGTTTGCTTTCCACTCAGGCTCAAATCGTTATTGATTTCACCACCGATGTCGCTGCCTTGCCCAATGGTTTCACGACCGGCTGGTTCAGTGGTGGCCTTTTCAATACCGGGGTTGCGGGTGGCTGGGACGCCGGTGATTACGACTGGCAAATGGGCCAAGCCAATGTGGCGGCGACGACGAGCTTCACCCCGGCAGGCTTTAACTTTAATAATTTTGGCAATGTTGGTGGCGCGTGGGATAGCTCGGTCAACAATATCTTCTTTACTCGTGCGACTTCTCCGGTGGAGGTAACTACCTCCAACACGGATTTGAGTGTTTTCGCGCTGACCATGAACGTGCTGGCGGTTGACCAAATTGCCACGATTACGGCGGACTTGGGCGCTTCCGGTGGCGGTACCACCAATCTCCAGTTCTACCTGAATGGTGCGGCGATTGATGGTCCAACCAACATCGGGGCAGGCGCCACCAACTTCAGTTCATCTGCCTTCACCTTGAGCCAAGGTGACGTCCTGTACTTTGTCGTCGATTCCGATGGCGGTGAAGCCTCTGACCGCCGTGATTACAACTTCACGATCAACGGTGTGGCGGTTCCCGAGCCGACGAGCGCGGCTCTTCTCCTCGGTGGTGCGACACTTTTGCTCTACCGCCGTCGTCGCTAAATTTCTGAGTGAGTGAGGTTACCTATCCATTCGGATAGGCAGAAAGGCCCGCAGTGTCATGCTGTGGGCCTTTTTTAGATCGTAGCTAATCGATTTTCTCAGAGGCGATCTTGATCGCGGCGGTATGCTCGTTGAGGACCAAGTCGGGATCGTCGAGCGAAGCCAGCCACTTGCCTTGGAACGAGAGGTTCTCTAACTGCACGTTTTTGATCTGGTGCGTGGCGTCAATGCCCCGAATGTGGGAGTACCAATGCTGTCCTTCTGTGCGATAGGTGGCGATTTGCCAGTCGCGTAAGGCAGCCCCATCGAGCTGGGAGAAGACTTTTTGGTCGGTTTCGTCCTGGCGGCGGATCACTTCCAGGTCAAAGGGGCGGTTACACTGGCCAACGGTGATGTCTTCCACTTTCAAATCGCGCACGGTGATGCCGTCCTTCAACTCGGCAGCGAAAACGCGCGAACACTGGGCAACGGTATTCTTCTCAAAGTGGACGCGATCCGCATAGCCGCCTCGCGTTTCGGTGCCGATCTTCATCGCGGTCGTGCCGCAGAAGAAAAGATTCTCGTGCACGTGGATGTCGTCGATGTCACGCAGCTCATTTTGGTAGGTGCCGGTGTTTTTCACGGCGACGCAGTCGTCACCGGTGTGGAAGAGACAGTTCTTGATCTCCACCCGCTGGGAGGAGTCTGGATTGATGCCATCCGTGTTGTTCCAAAACCAGTTTGCGGCGGCGGGTTTGCAGTACGTGGCCCAACCTTTGGGCGGACGCTCGTTGATCACCTTCACAAAGTCGAAGGTAATGTCTTCAGAAAGCAGGACGTGGGTGTTCCAGAATTCGCTGTCTGCCAGAGTCACGCCTTCAATTCGACACGTTTTGGCATGAACGAACTTCATCAAGTTAATGAGTGGGCGTCCAGCTTCGGTGTGGCAGGTCAGGCGGCGAAGTTCCGAGCCGGAGCCTTCCACGCTTCCACGACCGACCAAGGCAGCGTTTTCACACTCGTGCCAGTAGATGACGCGTCGGCGTGGCCCCGGAATGAGCGATGGTGGCAGGTCTTGATACAAGATGCCTTCCGGATCGATCGGGTAAGCGTCTACCTCGGTCGTGGCGCGAAGGCAGGCTCCCAGCTCGAGGTGCAGCGTCACGTTGCTTTGCATGAACAGCGTGCCTATCCGGTACTCACCCGGCGGGACGTAGAGTGTTCCGCCCCCGGCGGCTGAAAGACGTTCCATGGCCGCATTGAGTTTGCCGCACTGGAGTTCTTGGCTGTTAGCAACGACGCCCTCGTCCAAAGCGTTGTGCGCTCCGTGCGGCGCAGGCCAACGTTCAGCGGGATCGGCACAGAGCATCAGACGCGGCAGTCCTTCGCCCAAAAGGATCACGGAACCCGGACGGGTGATCCGGAAGCGAACCTGGCCAGCCTCCTGTTCCAAGGAGTCGATGACGCGGGAATGAACGCTCGCTCTACGGCTAGCTTCATAGCGGATCGTGATGTCGACCGGCTGGCTCCAGTCAAAACGCACGAAGCCAATCGCCTCGCGTTGATATTGATAGCGTGAATCCTGGTTAAAATATGGACAGACCGGCAGAGAGGAGCCGTTCAGGTCGACGTGATAGGTACTGAGGTCCGACATCAAGCTCTGCAGCATCCATCTAGCAAGCCAGGGAGGGGGAGGTCTTGGCAAGGTGGGGCGCGGATAACGGTTATCCTATAGGGCGTCGTCTGCGAGGTCGACCGATCGGTGCCTCGTTGGAAAAGGTTCAGGACTCGCCTCGGCTTTCTCCCCTCACTAGGATGGCGCGTGATGAGTGTCGTCTTCTCAACGATCCGGTCTTGGATCGGTCGGTTGGTGCGCCTAGCCCGTCGACGTTGGCTACTCACCAGCGTTCTCGTGTTGGTGGGGGTGACGATCTCAGTGGCGATTTTACCCTCGGCCTACCGAGGGGCCAAGGCGTGGCGCGCGCGGAGTTTGGCGGCCCAAGCCATCGCGGCGGCAGAGCAGAAGGATTG
Organism: uncultured bacterium; assembly: GCA_963922355.1. Lineage (GTDB taxonomy): Bacteria > Verrucomicrobiota > Verrucomicrobiia > Methylacidiphilales > UBA1321 > CAWUJC01. The sequence goes on from CAWUJC010000106.1 coordinate 7,048, forward strand.
GGCCAGTGCCATGCGCCATGCGCGCAGCGCTTACCTGCTAGCACCCTTTGATGCCGCCACCTTGCGCAACCTAGCCGAGCTGCAAGCTCAAGTGGACGCTCGCGTGGCCCTGGGTTTTTACGAGCAGTTGGTGAAGTTGCCGGAAGTGACCGAGACGGATCGAAGGGCGTATGCGAGGGTGGCGCTGGCGGCGGGCCAACCCGAGTTGGCCTGGACATTGGCTCAACAGTTATGGCAAGAAGCGCCAACTTTGGCCGACAACGTGCATCTTGCTGCCCAGGCAGCCTGGGCCGTCGAGAACCTATCAGCGGCCCGGGCGATTCTTGAGCAGCGGCTCAGGCAAGTACCGGACGATCGTTG
>CAWUJC010000107.1:0-7395 GCA_963922355.1 uncultured bacterium
GCGCATGAGCTTGGCGTAAGCCGAGTAATCTTCGCCGCCCAGTCCGTTGTCTTGGGCTAATTGCAACATCGCACGCCCCAGCTCGGTGCCAGCCATTTTCTGGTCCACCTTTTTCGCGGTCTCGAGGGCAAGGTCGATGTCCTTCGCCATCATGTCCGTCGCAAAACCTGGTTGCCAATTTTGTGAAGGCGGCATCTCCGGCTGTAAGCCTTCGACCGGCGCTCGTGTTTTCAACGCCGTGCTATTGGCCGTCGCGGCGGAAAGCGCTTCGTAGACCAGCTTGGGATCAACGTCGTAACGTCGGGCCAGTTCAAAGCCTTCTTGCAGCCCCACGTAAGTGATCATGGCAATGAGATTATTGGCCAATTTAGCCACCTGCCCGGCGCCCACCTCGCCGATTCGGACAATCTTGGCCCCGAGATCATTGAGGACGGGCTGGGCTAGCGGCAAATCTGCTTCCTCACAGCCCACCATGATGCTGAGAGTGCCTGCCGCCGAGCCGGCCGGCCCACCTGATACGGGAGCGTCCACGTACTTGACCTCATGCTGTCGACACAAGGCGTCCAGTTCCTTGGCCTGCTCCGGCCCGATGGTGGAGAAATTAAGGAGCAGCGATCCAGGCCCCATCACGGCGAGCAATCCCTGGCCTTCCAGCACGTCGCGGCATTCCTTCACCGTTGGGAGACAGAGCCCCACCACCTCACAGACTTCCCCGAGCGCGGCGGGGGTGGCAACTGCTTCGGCCCCGGCGGTGACGAGCGGCTCCGCTCGAGCCGGGGTTCGGTTCCACACTTTGGGCCGGTAACCGCAGTCCAAAAGCCGCTGAACCATTGGCGCGCCCATCAAGCCCAAGCCCGCATAACCCATCTTCACCGTCTCTTTGTTGTCCATAGAATTTAGAAGCTATCTCAAAATTAGCAATCGGTCGCGTTGCTGATTCAATTGGCTTGTGGCTAGGAGTTGAGGAGGGAGTAGGTATTGAGTATACCTTTGACCGACGAACGACACCGCCACAAGCCAATTGAAACGCAACCCCTTTGGGGCCAGCGTCTTTTAGACTTTTGGCTGTGTTGTTCCTCAGTCACAGATTTCATCCAATATGCTCCTTCGTCTCGCCTGGCCAAAAGTCGAAAATCCTCCTGGCGCGGCCATTTGTTAATTTTGAGATAGTTTCTAGGCATAGAGCCTCGCAGCCAATTGACAATTATTCGATACTCATTAGCCTACGATTACTATGGCTTTGGATGACGTGTTGTTGGAAACCGAGGAAAAGATGCTCAAGACCACCGAGGTTTTGAAGGAAGACTTTGCGGCCATCCGCACCGGCAAGGCCTCGCCAGACTTGGTCAGCCACATCAAGGTCGACGCATACGGCACCTCCATGGTGCTGCGCGACATGGCCGCCATCACCACCCCTGAGCCGCGCCTGATCATGATCCAGCCCTGGGACGCTTCTAACGTTGATCCCATCCGCAAGGCGCTGGAAGACAACAAAAACTTGGGCATTACGCCGCTGGTGGATGGGAAAATCATCCGCCTGCCGATCCCTGAGCTTTCTGAAGAACGCCGCCAAGACTTGGTCAAAACGACCAAGCGGATTGCGGAAGAAGGTCGAGTGGCCATTCGCGGCAGCCGTCGTCACGGCATGGACGCAGTGAAGAAGCTGCAAAAAGGCGGCGAAATTACGGAAGACGAGTTGGCTACCGCGGAAAAAGACGTCCAGAAACTAACGGACCAGTACGTCGGCGAAATCGACGCGATCCTCTCCCACAAGGAAGAGGAATTGATGAAGGTCTAACCAGCCAACCTGGCAGGGAAGCCCTAGAGGCTGTCCGAATATTCCCGCGTGCCCTCGCCCGAAGGTTTTTGGCCGCAGAGCTAGGCGAAACGACTCCTAGAAGAGGGCGCAACTGAAACCAAGCAAGAGCTGCCGTGCGCTAGCACCTCTCCGCGCTAAATTCAACGAGCTGCTTTTGTCGTTCGAACAGCTCGTGCGGATGATTCGCCAGGTAAGCCTCCAGCTCGTCGTAGTTGGCGAAGGCGTCGCGCAGGTTTCCTTCAAGCTGCCCTTCCACTTTGATCCCCGGGTTAACTTCCTGATCAGAGGAACCGATGAAAGCCCCCAGTTGGTGAATCTGCTCCGCGGAGTGAAGATCAGAAAAGTTCACCTCCTGAGAAGTGTGGGGATGGCTGCCTCGGGCCACCTGCGCCTGGTGGAGGAAATAGGAGTAGGAATTGGCAAAACGCTCCCACGACTCGGGAGTAAAGACACACCCCTCGTCCGCAGACGAGGGATTCTCTCGCGCCTGCCTCCCTTGCTGGAGGGTGAGATAAAGTTCGATCGGGTCGCGGATCAGAATCAGCACCGTGAGATTAGAGAAAATAAGAATCCAATGAATCGGAGGCTGGGAACTATGCCCCATGAATCCCACATGCTTATGGGGATTGAGTGAGCTCAGTTGCATGGCCGTGTCGTAGGGCAACTCATCACGGGCCGCAACCGCCTCTTGGTCCGTCTTCTCCTTGAAGCCCAAAATATGGGCATGCCAATCCGGTAGCGCCACCTTACCGTTTTTAAAGACTTCGCCGTGGCAATAAACATCGGAGAGCTGGTTGAGCTGCTTCCTCAACTGGTACCCGCCGCTACTCGGATACGTGTAGATCATGAAGGGCTTCTTGGTCCGCTCGACCGGCACCTCCAAGTTCACGCGGGTGGCCCGGCACTTGGGTTTGCCAAAATCCAGATGGTTCTTCTCCCACAGCTCCATGATCGCGCGGCCATGAGGCAGATCATACAGGCCGGAGTAGTAGAATTTCTTGGCCGTGTCATCGACATAAGTGATGCGGGAACAATCCACGTAGTGGACGACTCGCACGTCTTCCGGCGCGACTGTGCGCAGCCGTTGGGCGTCCACGTTGGTTCCTGGGTCCTGGACAAACCGGTACCCGCTCTTGGTCATGGCGAGTGCAAAAGAAAACTGCTCCGCCAGATAACGCTTCGCCATGGGATGATCCGACTGCGACAGCACCTCATAAACGTTGAGAAACTCGGCAAAGAACTCCGGTCGTCGACCAATGATCAACCCACTGTTCCAGTAGGCGCGGATTTGATGATACGGAAAAGGAAAAGGAAGAAACGGACGGTGAGGCGTTCCAATCAAATCGTACGCCGCCGTCCAGAGGGGATCATTACGATGCCCGGGCCCGGGCGAGCCGATGGATAAATCCGTCGCTGGTCCTAGCACAAAATCATGCCCCGCATCCAGGAGATCAAGCAAGGGCTGGAGATCCGAAGCGACGAAGGTATCGGAGTCGAAGAACCAAGGCATGGCTGCTCGTTCGGCCATCCACTTGAGCGCGTAGGGTTTGACGTGCACCCCGTGCTCGATTTCCGAGGGCAACACGTTTTCCACGGCCAGCTCAACATCAAGCTCTTCAAGCCCCGCCGCCGTCCGAGCAGATAGCTCACGACCACGAGGTGAGAGTGCCAGCACCGGGGCCTGAGCCAGAGCCCCCCCATAACGACGTAGCGTCTGGATCGAGGTCAGCGTCTGCGGTTCCAGAATTCCAGGCTCGACGCAGTAGCAAAGGGTAACGTCACTCGCCTTCATCTTGAACTCATGGTCTGAAGCTCGATTAGAAATCGTAGCCGAAGAACTGCCACACTTTGACTTGGCCGCGGAAGGTCCAATTCTCCGGGAATACTTCCAGGTACTTGCCGTTGGTGTTTTGGATGCTGGTGTAACGTTGCTGCATCTCCCGCGCTTTTGTCCGCTTGGTCAACCCGCAAAAAGCGGCTAGACGCTCCAGCTCTTGCTCCGGGTTTTCGCAAAAATCTTCGTAGCGGCTGACGATGCAGTCGCGGTCCAGGCTGGTCACGGCTTTGCTCATCGCCGCGCACCAATTCATCATGTGAGCGGGAATAGGAAGCTTATGCCACTTGCGCGTCGCCATCGTAACGGCCCGCGGGTCGCGAGACCAGACGATGAACTTAGCCTCTGGAAACAGGCTCCGAAAATAAGGAATGCGCACCACGTTGGGGGGAGACTTCTCCAAAAAGGCTTCGTCTTCAGTATCGGCCCAGCCCATCCACGCCCGGAGCAGCTGATCTCGCTCTTGTTCCCGGCGATTTGGCTCCGTCACCGGGGGGAAATGCATGGTCGAGAAAAAGGCGAAGGAACCGGGCCCGCCGTATACTTTTTCTGCCGGAAAGACTTCCTGGAGAAATTGCCCTTCGCCTTCCGGCACTTGCGCACCGGCAATGCGGGCAATTTCATAACGGCTACTCAGGGCATCGCAGAGCAGCGTCGTGCCGCTCCGGTGCAAGCCGCAGACGAAAACCAAAGGCTTGGGCGTGCGGTAGTTTTCCTCCACCCGGAGCTTCATCCGCTTGTCCGGATAAATCCCCTTACCGAAGCGACCGATCAGGTGCTGGGCAGCTTGGAAGTTGCCTTCCTTGAGCAAGGCGTGAACGCGACGGTGATGATGATCGGCCTTGGGCATATGGTTAAACTCCAGATTGGGCGAAAGAAGAATCGAAGCGGAAACGGCGCTGGCCTAAGTCACGCATCGAGCCATTCGGCAGCGACTTGGTTAGTTCAAAATACGGATAATAAGCGGGCCGTGTGTTGACCAAAAAGACTTCAGGGAATTCTGTTGGGGAGAGCAACTTCTCGAACTCGGCCACATGGCAGGGACCACCGCCTTCTGGGAGCGCCGCGTACCCTTTCAACTGCTCGACGATTTGTTCGCGGTCAAACCGCCAGCGCGTCTGTCCCGTCACCGTCTTGTTCTGGTAGAGCCCATGGAGGAAGTCCTGTCGCTCTTCCATGGATTTCTTGTCCACATACTTGAGGTGCAGCAGATACAGGTTGGCATCCAGCTCGAAGGGCTCATTCACGCCGTGCCCGCCCAGCGCCAAGCCCTTGCGCAGGATCATCGGCTTGGAGTGGTGCATCCGGTAAATAAAGTTTGGTCGTTGGGCAAAGAGGCTGCCGGAAAAATCAAAATCCGCCTCCCCCGCTTCGAAGTCGTGAAAAGGCTCCACCCCGACGCCGGCCCGGCAGCGCTGTGTGTGGGGCGCTTGCAGGTAGGCCTTCAGGTTCTCGTATTTTCCCGGGTCGGGGAAATAGATTTCATCCGTGTCGTTGTAGATCACCACGTCGTAGTAATTCAGGAGCGAGCGCGAAAATTGACTTAAGAAGCGGAAGCGCACGCGGTCGAACTCATAAGGATCACCCGCCTTGTGATCTCGGGCCTTTTCCATCGGGATGCGAACGATATTGGCTTGGGTCGGGCCTAAGACATCCTCCGGTCGCTGCTCCTTGGAGTTGTGGTCGATAATGTAGCAGTGCGACTCCCCAAAGAGCGACGCGTAGTAGCGGAACCAAAAACGGAGAAAGCCCGTTTCGTTCTTCCCCCAAGTAACACAGGCAACGTTCAACTTGGCACCTTCGTCGTACTTCCTCGGGCCAGAACTTGGCAACATAATCGATCTCAACCAGTTAGGCACGGGGCTGGAGTATTAGGAGAGCGCTAATCGCGTGCAAGTAAAATCAGAATCCATCACGTCCAACTAACCAAGGTAATTCAGCACGTTGAATTTACCCAGCCGGTGGTGCTGCCGCATCGCCTTGAGCAAAAAATTCTTCCCTTTACGTACCGCAGTGAGCAAGGCATCGCCCTGCGCCAAGCGGGCGGCAATCGCGCTGGCCAAGGTACAGCCGGTTCCATGCGGATCCAATCCCTTCTCCAAAGGATGCGGCAGGCGCACCGTCTTCTCCGCCGTGCAAAAGAGATCAAGCGCTTCCTTCCGGCTACGCGTCACGCTCTTGAGGAAAAACGTCGTGCCGTAGTGCATCGCCATCTCTCGCCCAAAAGCCCCAATCGTCGACTCCCCTTCAATCTCCATCCCCGCCAGCCAACGGGTCTCGGCCGCATTGGGCGTGACCAAGGTTGCGAGTGGCAGCAGCTCTTTCCGTACCGCTTCCTTGGCGCTGTCCTGCAGCAACGAATCCCCCGTACTGGCGAGCATGACCGGATCGACCACCAAGGGGACCTTCGGAGCCAACTCGCTTAAGGTTGCCGCGACGGTTTTTACAATCGCCCGGTTGTAGAGCATGCCCGTTTTGATCGCCGCCACGGGGTAGGCATCAAAAACCAACTCCATCTGCTCGCGCACGCGCGGCGCGGGTAGCGGCGTAATGCTGCCGCAATGGCCCGGATGTTCGGCCACCACGCAAGTTACCGCACTACATCCGTATGTTTTGAGAGCGCTAAACGTCTTCAAGTCGGCCTGCAAGCCAGCCCCGCCGCTGCAGTCGCTCCCCGCGATGGTAAGGACGACTGGTGGGACGTTACGATTGCCAGCAAGACTTTTCATGTAACTACCAATAAATACTTTATTAAGAATACTCTTTCTATTAACTTAACGCTGTGAGCAAGCCCATGCCAACGATGACTGGATTAGACGTCACCCTTCAACAGGTCCACTTCAGCGAGGAAGTCCAAACCACGCCGGACCGTCCTTTCGGTTTTATCTACGACATCGCCATTGTCAATGAAGCCGCCGAGCCCGTCACCATCAAGGGCCGTAAATGGGTGGTCACGACGGACAAGGGAGAGAAGATCATTACCGAAGGCAGCGGCGTGGCGGGTGACTTCCCGCGCATCGAGCCCGGTGGCAGTTTCCAATACAACGGTTACCACTTGGTGGATTCCGACAGCGTGGCCGAAGGCGCTTACCTGGGTCAGACGGATTCCGGCAAATGCATCATCGCCAAGATTCCCCCCTTCTCCATGCGCATCCCGAACGAAGCGAGCTAGTTTGCTTGACTTCAGCGGCGCTCGGTCTGTTCTGTAACGTAGATGGATGATCGCGTCTACACCTTAGAGACCCTGGAAGAAATTCCTTCCTCGCCGACGCCCTACGCCGTGTTGGGGCACCCCGTTGCCCACTCCCTTTCCCCCGGTTTTCAGTTGGCCGCCTTTGCCGCCATAGGCAAAGACGCGCAGTACGTGAAGATCGACGTCGCACCGGAAGAACTCCCCGCCGCCGTCGAGAAAATGAAACAGATCGGCTTTGGCGGCTGGAACATCACCGTGCCGCTCAAGATTGAGATGCACGACCTCTGCGACGAGTTGGACGACCAAGCCAAGCTCTTCGGAGCGGTGAACACGGCCGTCCACCAAGATGGCAAGATCATCGGCTTCAACACCGATGGCATCGGCTGGGCCAACGGCATCCGGGAAGACTTTCATGTCGATGTCCCCGACTTGCGCATCATGATCCTCGGCGCGGGCGGTGGTGCCGGCCGCGCCCTGGCCAAGTACACCGCACAACAACGCGCCGAGCGCCTCGTCCTGGTCAACCGTACCTTTGATAAAGTTGCCGAA
>CAWUJC010000108.1:0-7293 GCA_963922355.1 uncultured bacterium
TGAAAAATAACTCTGGCCATGAATTTATATGGATGTATTAAATAGAGTCCTTCCATCCAACTTGCAATCTTGGAAAAATCACTAACTTATCCTTTATCATGAGTACCCCATTATCTGCCAGCGCTACCCTCGTTATCTCCCTCAACGTCACGGATCCCAAAAAAGCACTCGCCTTCTATCGCGATGCCTTTGGCGCCGTGCTGCTGAAGGAAGCCACGAGCGAGGAAGGCATGCTCATCCATGCCGAGATGCAAATCGGCTCGTCGAAGCTTCTCCTCTCTTCTGAAGTACCAGAGATGGGGGCATTGAGCGCTACAACGGTAGGAGCCTCTCCGACCTTGCAGTGCATCATGACGGACAATGCGGATGCCTTTTACGAATCCGCCGTCAACGCCGGGGCCGAAGTTCTCATGCCGCTGGACAATTATTTTTGGGGCGAGCGCGGGGCGACCGTGCGCGATCCCTTTGGCTACCGTTGGTCCATCGCTCAACATATTGAAGACGTGGAGCCAGAGGAATTGAAGCGCCGCACCAAGGAGTACATGCAGCAACAGGCCCAGCAGTAGGCCTGTACTTGCGGCAGGGCCGGAGTCCGCTATCACTTAGCTCTATGAGTGATTCCGTTTCCCCCATTCCGCCGGGCCAGCACACGCTGACCGCCTCCCTCAATTTTAAGGACGCCAAAGCTGCGGCCGCTTTCTACGAGAAGGCTTTCAACGCGGTCTTGCTCTACGACATCTGCGCGGAAGACGGCACGGTCTACCACGCCGAAATGAAGATCGGGGATTCCACGCTTCTCTTCTCCGCCGAGATGCCCGAGCAGCATGCCCCAAGTGCGGAGACAGCGGGAAGTTGTCCCACCTTGCTGCGTATCTACACCGAGGACTGCGATCAGCTTTTCCAGCAGGCGGTGGATGCCGGTGCCGAGGTGATCACCCCGCCGGAAACCCAGTTTTGGGGCGATCGCGTGGGCAGCCTGCGCGATCCCTTCGGCTACCGCTGGAACATCGCCACCCACGTGGAGGATGTCTCGCCCGAGGAAATCATGCGCCGCGCCGCGCAAATCCCGGAATGCGAGGAGTAGGGGGTGGAACGTGGGCAAAAGGAGTTTGTCCACCCGGCTTCACTGACCAAGGTCTTGGTCGTGATGATGTGGACCTATTTGAGCCTGACCTTTGTCTGCTTAATTCTGAATCTGGCCGACAGTTATTTTCTCTATGTCTTTAGATTCGGTTTAGACTACAACGAGGCTGTTTATGACGCCGTGTACGAGGCGAGTGAAATCTCGACTCTCGTTCAAGCCCTGTCTTTGATCGCAACCGCGATCGTGTTTTTGCGGTGGCTTCACCGATGCCACTGTAATTTGCCTTATCTCGGGGCAGAAGGCATGACCTATGATCCACGTTTTGTCGGTATCTGGTACTTCATTCCCATCTTAAACTACTATCGGCCTTACTTCGGAATGAAGGAACTCTGGCAGGCGAGCCGTGTGCCTAGAAATAAGGAATGGCAGAAGCTGCCTGTTACTTGGTTTCTGCCGCTTTGGTGGTTTTTTTGGCTGGTGGCAGAAGTCTTGAGTTGGATGTTGATCCTGATGGTGAATGACGAGTTTGAGGAAATCGAAGATTTCGAATATCATAATCAACTTCTGCTGGGCTCAGATATTGCCACGACCATCTTCACACTTTGTGTGGTGCGCCTGATTCTTGATATTTCACGTAATCAGGTGGGCCATTACGAACATCAACAATTGAAAAAACGGGAAGCTCATTGATGACTCGCTGGTGGTTCTGCCTCAGAAATTTGCTGGTTTGTCTGGTCGGTACAACTTCGGCCTTTGCCGCCGACGTTGCGACGATTAAGCCGAGCGACTTGGCGGAGTTCGACCAGCAGCCGAAGCCGGTGCGGGAGTTGATCGAGCGGGCGTTGAAGCTGACGCGGATGGATCTCGGCTACAAGTACGGTTCGGCCGATCCCAAGAACGGCGGGATGGACTGCTCGGGCACGGTCGCCTACTTGCTGAAAAGCGATGGCTTCGAGCACGTGCCTCGGCAAGCCAACCAGATGTACGTGTGGGCCTGGAAACATGACGGCATCACGCCGGTGGTCAGCTCCGATCTCAAGAGCTTCCAGTTCTCACGGATCAAGCCGGGCGATCTCATGTTCTGGAGCGGCACTTACAGCGTGAAGCGCGAGCCGCCGGTCACCCACGTGATGCTCTACCTGGGGCGGCTGAAGAAGGACGGTCGCAGGGTGATGTTTGGCGCCAGTGACGGACGGCGCTTCAACCGGAAGTCCATGAGCGGTGTCAGTGTCTTTGATCTCGAGCTACCGCGGCAGGGGTCCAAGTCGCGCTTCCTCGGCTACGCGCCCATCCCGGGGATGCGCCAGCGGATTGAGGAAGCGGTTCATGCCACGGTGCAAGTGGCTCAACCCGTCCAGCAGGCCCCGTCCGGGGAGGCGTCCGCTCCACCGGCTCAGGTTGCTAACTAGGGGAATACTGTAATCTTGTGGTGCAGGGTGGAGGCCCGCCAACTCCCTGCTAAAGTAGGGTAGTTAAGGAGTTCCTACTTTGTCTCAGCCCAATTTCATTCTCTACGTCGTCGATGATCAGTGTCGGCGGGATTACGGTTGCTATGGCAACCCCCAGGTCCACTCGCCGGCGGTGGATCGGCTTGCCGCGGAAGGCATCCGCTTCAACAAGAATTATACCGCCCAAGCGATCTGTGCGCCGGCTCGTTCGATGCTCTACACCGGCAACTTTCCGGTGCGCAACGGCTGTTACTTGAATCATCTGCCGGTGCGGGAAGGGCAGGCCAGCCTCATCCCCGCTTTTGAAGACTTAGGGTATCGCGTCATCCTCGCAGGCAAAAGCCACGTGGGGCCGGATGCGGCCTTCCCCTGGACCGAGCACTGGGACACCGTACCGGCGGCCGAGGAAGATCTGCGCGGCGGGCAGAAGGAACGGCTCCCTCTGGAGCAGATCACTTCCTTTATTGAAAACGAGGAGGGGCCGTACTGCCTGGTCTTGGCGTCACCCTTGCCGCATTCGCCTTACCCGCAGATGGACGAGGTCACCGAGGAGCAGTTGCACCTCACTCCCCGTCACATACGCACGCCGGAGAAGCTGGCTCAACTGGCGGGCTATTATGAGAATATCCGGCGAGACAATGCGCAGATCGAAGCCGTGTTGGCGGCGGTTGATCGTTCGCCGCAGCCGGAGAATACCCTCTTTGCTTACACGGCGGACCACGGTCAACTGGGCAAGTTTTCTGTCTACGAACCGGGGCTTAACGTCCCGCTGGTTATCCGCTGGCCGGAGCGAATCAAGACGCCCGCGGTAAGTGAGGCGCGTGTCACTCTGACGGATATCTTACCCACGTTCCTGGAAGCAGCCGGTGGCAAAGCGCCGATCGGGATCGACGGCCGGAGTTTTCTTTCCGTCTTGGAGAACCCAATGGCCTCGTTCCGCGATTATGTCTACGGGATTTCAGAGTCCCAGAACATCTGGATCCCCAAGGTCTTCCCGATGCGGATGGTCAGCGATGGGCGCTGGAAGTACATCCGCAACGCCAATGCGCTGGAGGTGCACGAGCAAAATTTTGGGCCGAGCGAGGCGGTCAACGGCTTCATTCGGGCCGGGGCCGAGCAGACGCCCGAAGTGCCATACGAAGAATTGTACGACCTGGAGAATGATCCGTTTGAAGAACACAACTTGGCGGGTGATCCATCGCTTTCCGAAATCCAAGATCGCCTGGCTGCCGAACTGGAACGCTGGATGCGGCAGCAAGGGGATTACATGGCCGATGGCGGGGCCCTGCCTCTGTTCGAGCCGCGCAACTTTGCTTTGGATCACGTCAACCAGCTGTACTCGCCACCAGCTGGGCTGGAGAATACGCTGTCGCCCTCGGACTATCGCGCGCCTTGAAGGCCCGGGAAATTCCCCCTTGGCTTGCCCGTGAAGGTGTTGGCAAGATAGGCGGGTGAGTTCCCCGAAGCAGAAGCGGACCAGTTTGGCCGACATTGCCAAAGTGGCGGGGGTGCACCGCATGACGGTCTCGCGGGCTTTACGCGATGATCCACGTTTGCCGGAAAAGACCCGCCATCGGATCAAGAAGATCGCGAAAGAGATGGGCTACGAGCGGCGCTCAATCGTTTCCACCGTCATGGGGCAAATGGCGCGCAGCCGGCATGTTGAACACGCGACGCCGTTACTCTTCTTGGTGGATTTTAAGTTGCAACCCGACCCGGAGGGCAAGTGGTCCGATCCAGATCACTGGCAACACCAGCTCATCCGGGGAGCCTATAACAAGGCAAAACAATTGGGGTTTCGCTTGGAGGTGATGAGCTACACGCATGGTGATCTATCTTCCAGACGGCTCAACGACATTATCGAAGCTCGTGGCATCCAGGGCGTTTTGATCAACAATGGATTTATTGACCTCGGCTTAACTGAGCATGCCAAACTAGACCTCAACTGGGATCGCTTGGCGGCTGTCACCCTCGGGGCCGCGTTTACGTCTCCCCGCATGATTCCTCTCGTGCAGTCTGATGTGGTGGCCTCGTTTCAAACCATTTTTTCCAAGGTGAAAGAGCGTGGCTATCGGCGGGTTGGGATGATCTATCATTCCATTGCAAGTCGTCTCTTCAACAACCTTGGGCCGAGCAATCTGAGCTACTTTCAGCGTGATCTACCCAAGCGCGACCAGATCCCGATGTTGGATTTTGCCGATGGCTTGACCAACGAGATGATCGAGAAGTGGTACCGCAAGTATCAGCCCGAGGTCATCGTCGGCCCTTACATGCATGCGTATTTTCACCTGTTGGAAATCGGTCTCCGGGTGCCGGAAGACGTGGGCTTCGTGACGTCGGTGACCAAAGATACCTCGGGTACGGTAGCCGGCATTTTCCAGGATAAGGGGTGGCTTTCGGCGGCGGCGGTCGAGGTCGTGGTCAGTAATTTGATCAACGAGAATTTTGGCGAATCCAAGATGTCGAGCCGCACCCTTGTTCCCACCATGTGGGTGGAGGGAGAGTCGCTGGGCTGGGCCAAGTCCGCGCAGCCTTAGGGCTGGGCGCGAGACACGAAAAGGGCCCTGCCAAGGTGGCAGAGCCCTTCCGTGGAGGACAACCTCACTTGTCCTCACTCACTTCAACTCAAAGCTGATACTTGCTTAGCTGCGGCGTCCGCGGGAACGCAGGGCGAGCAAGCTCAGCGCGCTAAGGAGCATGGCTGCGCTGGTCGGTTCCGGAACGGCGGCGATGGAGACGCTATCGAAGCTGATCGGCAGGTTGGCTCCGCTAGCCCCGTCTAAGCGCAGTTCATATGGCGTGCTGCCGTCGGTGGCAAAGGCCCGGTTGATAAAGCTGGCACCCGTGTCAGAACGCACGATGTCGAAGGTCGTCGTGTCGAAGTCCAAGGTGATGGTAATGGTGGTACCTGGGTCCAAGGCATCAAAGCCGCCCAGGATGCGGGCATTACCGGTGGTGATGCCGTCGTTCACGGTCAGGAAGCCGTCGCCGCGGAAGTTAAGAGCCACGTCTGCGCCTGCACCGGCACCACCAATGCTGAAGGTCATGCCGTTGTTGAAGGAACCAGGGGTGATGTCATCAATCACAAAGGCATAGGTGACAATCGTGCTGGTCGGATTGAAGACTTCCCCCGCTTCGCCCGCGGTAAAGGTGCGACGCAGGGCGCCTGAACCCGTCGTCGTAGAGAAATCCATCGTTCCGCTTCCGGAGGTATCGACCGAGAAGGCGGACGGGTTTTGGCCGAAGACAAAGTTCCAGTCTTCCTGGCCTTGGAGGTTGCCGGTGGTGAAGCCTTCTGCCGCGCTGAAGTCGACCAGAGTAGCGGCGGAAGCCGTGGAGGTAAGCAGGCCCAGGGTGGCCGTGAGGGTGAGACTGAGGAGTTGTTTTTTCATGAGATCTTGAGGTTGGGGGTTGAAGGAGTGGCCCGGCGGGCTGGACATTTGCTTCGATGACAGAACTTAGCAAGAGCGCTTGGATGGCAACAATTGGCCCAACTGCGCTACAGTAGCTCAACGACGGTGTGCCGATCCCAGGAGAAGTGAAAGCAGGAAACTACGGCCGTAGGCTAATACCGCTGGGAGGAGTGGGCGATCTCCTCCGTCAGCAGGGCACGCATGGTGACGATCCCGAGGACTTTGCCATCACGGTTGCGGCGGATGACCACCGCGTCGCAAGTGGATTCGAGGAGCAGGCGTTGGACGTGGCCGATGGTATCGTGCGGGCTCGCCACCATAGCGGGAGCGATGTTGGGCCGCTGGCCGTGCTCCAGGGCGCGCTCGATCTCGAAGCGCGAGACCACGCCTTCCAACTCGTGATGCAGGACCACCGGGAACCAAGCCACCTTGTGGTTGGCGATGGCGCTGCGCATGTCCTCGGGCTCCAGGCTGCGGAGAATAAAGCGCTGGAAGCGGACGTGCTCGCCCACAGGCATGGAGAGCCAGCTGCCCAAGTCGCGCGGCGGCATGAGGAGTTCGATGTCCGCGCCGTCTTGCTTCAGCACGGAGGTGTAAAAGTTATCCTGGTTGAAGTAGCGGGAGATGGACTGGCTAATGATCGCACCCAGCATCAGCGCCGGGACGATGCTGAATTGGTGCGTCATCTCAAACACGATCAAAATCGAAGTGATCGGTGCCCGTACCACCGCGCCCAGGCAGGCGCTCATGCCGACCACTGCCAACACGGTTTCTTCTCCGGGGCCGAGGGAATTTTCCGGGAAGACCAGTTCGGCCAAGTAAGCAACCAAAAGGCCCACCATCGTGCCGAAGAAAAGCGTCGGGGCAAAAATGCCGCCGCAACCCCCAAAGCCGTAGGCCAAGACCGTGGCGATGAACTTCGCGATCAACAGGCAGAAGACGGTGGCCAAGGCCCATTGCAGATCGCTGACCACGATGCCGTTCTCCACTTGTCGGCCAAACTGATTGGTCAGGGCGTCACTCATGTCGTGGTAACCCAGGCCAAAAACGCCGAGTCTTCCGACCAAAATAAACACCGTGAGGCCGAGGAACCACGTCATCAAACCCGCGCTAACCGGATAAAGCCAAGCGGGCATGATCGGCTTGTTCATCCGCATTTGGCGCAAGTAGAGGCAGGAACGCTGGAAGGCGACACCAATTAGCGCGGCCAGGGCAGAGACCAGCGGGATCAGCACATAGGCTGGCCAGTTGGGGTCAACCAAAGGCTGCAACGCGAAAGCGGGCTGCGCGCCGATGACCGCCCAGACCGTAAAGGCCCCCGTCACCGAAGCGAGAATCACCCCGCCCA
>CAWUJC010000109.1:0-7268 GCA_963922355.1 uncultured bacterium
AACCGCCGCCGAAGCCGCGGCTTAGTTCGGCGTTGTCTTACCCGAACGAGACGGGTTCAGAATCGCCAGCGCGACCCCCGCTAGCACCAAGCAACCGCCGGCGTATTGGAGCGGAACTAAAACCTGTCCCAGAATCAGCCAACCCAAAATCGCGGTGGCCACGGGCTGCAAAAGCAGAACGATGGACGCGCCGCTGGCCGGGAGATGGCGTAGCGCGATGGCAATGCCACCCTGCCCGCCGGTGTGCACCACCAAGGCGAGGAGGGCCAGGATGATCCACGTCTCGTGATTGACCGGCAGAAAACGTTCGCCGTGCAACCAGGCACCCAAGCCGACCGCCAACGACCCCATCACAGACGCCCCCGCCATGATCGACCAGGCACCAAAACGCACGCGCAGGAGTTTGACGCTCAGGAGATAGCCCGCATAGAAAACCGCCGTGCCGCCGGCCAGCGCGTCGCCAAACACAGAAAAGCCCTCGTGGGCCGGTCGGCCCGTGGTTGAGTAAGCGAGCAGCGCCGCCCCACCTAAGGCTAAGGCTAAAGCTACGGGAAAAACCCGCCCCGGGCGCTCCCCCAGAAACAGCCAGCCCGCCAAGGAAAGGAGAATCGTCGACAAGTTCGTGATGAGGGTGGCGTTCGCCACCGAAGTAAATTCAAACGACCAGTGCCAGGTGGCCAGATCGCCCGCAAAGAACAGACCGGGAATCGCCAACAACCCCACCGACCGCCAAGCTGGAATCGAAGGCTGGCCGCTGGGGCGTTTTAACACGATGGCCAAGACCACGAGCAAGGGAACGGCTAAGGCCAGTCGCCAAAACGCCGCCGCCATCGGCCCAATCGCCCCATGCTGGACAGACAACTTGGCGAGCACCGGCGCCAGCCCAATGACGAGAGCGCTGACCACCAGGACCGGCCACGCCCAGCGCACCGTGCCTCCACTTGATCCGGCTGACTCTGTCACGACCGCCGACCCTAACCAGCCACCAAGCCCGAAGCAAACTCGCGTTCACAAGCCGCCCGACTTTCCAACTAGTCCCGGGCCACCGTGGGATCAAGTTCCGCCGCACTCTTCTCCACTTCGTGCCGACGCGCCCATTTCATTTCCGCGCGCTGGCAATCGGAATAGAGAATGACGGAAATAATCAGCAGCCATTTTCCGTAATCTTTAACCGTGACGCTTGTCCAAGACTGGAGATCCACATGACGCTCAATGCCGACCGAGTATGTGTAGACAAAACTCTGCGCAAAGAAATACAGGAGGATGAAGATACCGACTAACACGATGAACGTGGTTTGAT
Source organism: uncultured bacterium (assembly GCA_963922355.1). Classification (GTDB taxonomy): domain Bacteria; phylum Verrucomicrobiota; class Verrucomicrobiia; order Methylacidiphilales; family UBA1321; genus CAWUJC01. The sequence goes on from CAWUJC010000109.1 coordinate 1,301, forward strand.
GGGGAATGGAATCATGCCGAGACATGACCCGGTATTCGTAAACCAGAAGGACCCCGTATAGGCCTAGCAAGACAAAACTACCCAGCATCGTCGCTGGCACGACCAACATCAGCGGCCAGAGCCAAAGATAAAAGAAGAGGGCGAAGTAACACTTGAGGATATACTTCTGCCCCAGGCGCATGAGCTGGACATGACGGTCTAGCTCTTCGTCGGGCGAAAGTCGCTCCAGTCGCTCCTGTTCCACGACATGATCGTAGCAGTGACACCGCCCGGCGAACAGTTTTTATCCAGCTTCTCGCTCAGCCTCTCCATTTGCACGCTACGCAAGGGAGGTTATCTTTCCCCATGAAACGACTCCTCATCTTGGGCAGTGTGGCGTTGGTCGCCGCTGGGGCGGTGATCTGGCGGGCCACCACGGCCGACGCCGCCTACAATCAGGCCTTTGAACCGACGCCACCGGGCGAGATTGAGGTGAAGACGCTCCCACCGGCGACGCTGATCCGCAGCGAAAGCCAGGGCGGTTATTTCGATCGGTCGAACGGGCTCTTCATGCCGCTTTTCCGTTACATCCAGAAGCGCGAGATCGCCATGACAACGCCGGTGGAAGCCGAAATCGAGCCTGGGGAAATGGCCTTCTACATTGGGCCGGATGGCCGCAAGCAGGAGCTGACCAACGACCCCGGCGTGACCGTCGAGCAGGTGGGCGAGCGCCTCGTCCTGAGCGTGGGAATGAAGGGTAGCTACAGCGAAGAGAACTACGACAAAGCGCTGGCCAAAGCCCAAGCCTGGCTGAAAGACAACGCGGATTATCAAGCTTCCGGCGACGCCCGGATGATCTACTGGAACGGCCCGTACGTCCCTTCCTTCCTGAAAAAGTCCGAGCTGCACCTGCCCGTGACCAAGGTGAGTGAGCCCAGCCCGGCGAAAACGTAAGTCCGGCTCAATCCGGGATAGCCAAGCGGCTCCCGGCGGTTAAGTTGGCGGGGATGCCCTCTTCTTTAACCGCCCCGCTCCCCAGCCTGGAGCTGACTCTGCTTGGCACTGGCACCTCGACGGGGGTGCCCATGCTGGGAACCGACTACGCCCGGCTCGACACGAGCGATCCGCGAGATTGGCGGACCCGCAGCTCAGCCTATTTGCGGACCTCGCGCGGCATCATCCTGATCGACACAACCCCGGATTTTTGGCATCAGGCCCATCGCGAGCGACTGCCGCGGGTAGACGCCGTGCTCTACACCCACGCCCATACCGACCACATCATGGGCTTCGACGACCTGCGCAGCTTCTGCAACCGCCAGCAGGCCTCGATGCCGATCTACGGCTCAGCCGAGACACTGGCGTCGATCCAGCGCATCTTCTCCTACGGCTTCGGTCCCGAGCCCACCAACTACGGCTACGTGCATGCCATTCCGCACGAGGTGGACGGCCCCTTTGAGCTGCACGGGCTGACCATCACCCCGCTACCGGCACCACACGGCAGGATGACCACCTACGGCTACCTCTTTGCGCAAGGCAAACGCAAGCACTTGGCTTACTTAAGTGACGTGGCAGAAGTCCCGCTGGAAGTACGTAAGTTGCTGGAAGGCGTCGGCACGCTGGTGATCGACGGGCTGAAGGAAACGCCGCACCCAACGCACCTTTCCATTCCGGAAGCCATCGAGGTGGCCCGCGACGTCCAAGCCGGGATGACCTACCTCACCCACCTGACCGGACACCGCCGCCATGCCGAACGCGAAGCCGACCTCCCAACTAATTTCCCCGTCCGCATCGCTTACGACGGCCTCAAGCTTAAGGTGTAGATGGAAACGGCTGACCAACGGCGACGGCTCTGCGAGATCTTCCTCGTGGGTACCGTCGCCGCTAGCTTGGCCTTCACGATCTGCCTCATCATCCTGGTTTTTGTCTACCCCGAGTACACCAGCTCACTTGTTCGCGATTGGGTCGCCAACGTCGGGCGGCAAGTCTTCGGGTTTGGTCTCGCCTGCCTTTATTGGATCGCCTACACCGATGCCAACGGAAGTCGGCTCTGGTGCTGGCTCCCGCCTTTCGTTCTTTTCAAGCACCTCCCCCGGGTGACAAGACGGACCCTCACCATCGCGATTGCAATCGGCTGTGTGGCTCTACCCACCATCGTCTACGTCATCAGTCTATTGCTCCGCCTCACATCCTGATCGTCAGTAGAAGGTAAATGTGTAGCTTCATTCAAGCATGCAGCGGCTGTGCGAAATCGTGATTGTGGGGACGGTGGTGTTTGGCGTGAGCCTACCTCTACTGGGCGTCATTCTTTACCTGTTGTGGGGAGACCCGAGCCTGGCCCACCACTACGCCCTGCTGATCGCCACGCGCTTCGTCTGGCTCGGCTTCATGTGTGCCGTCTGCTTGCTGCTCTGGATCTATCAATACGATGGCGTGAACAGCTCGCTCTGGAAGTGGCTGCCTCCCTTCTTCCCCAATGACGGTTGCAGCGATGGCATGAAGCGCGCGATGGTGGTCTTTCTCGCCGTCGGGACGTTGCTCGGTTTCTCTCTGGCAACTTGGACTTTGCTGATCGCGCCGTCGAATTAAGGCGGAACCTGTGAGCGAAGCGGGCGGGGGATGCCGGCTGCCACGTCCAGCCCGGCCCAAGCGCAGTCGGCCACGCTTTGCGTCTAGCGTCACTCTATCGAAAGCTTCGGAATTTCGATGACGAAGTCATGCGGCTCCTGGTGGCTGCGATCTCCCACCGGCAAGCCCCCGTCATCCTTCAAGTCCTTCCCCACCGACCAAACTTTGCGTTCTTCGACCTGATAGAAAAACACTTCGCCAGTGAGCGGATCGAGCGGAATGGCATCGATGTAGGTTGGGGCCAAGACTTCCAGCTTCTCCGGCAAGTCACTGTTATGCTCGTGGGCGTAACCGGCCAAAGCCAAGCCCAAGCGTGCCAACTGGAGCTGGGAGTTTACCGACAGCGCACTGATCAGCGCGGCATTGATCGACGGCAAGGTTAGTTCCACCAAGTAGTGCCCCGTGGCATTCCCCGACAGGAGCTCCGACCAGCTCATGCCTTCTTCCACTTCTTCCAAGCGGGGAAACGCCATTTCTTTCGCCGGACGCCCGAGGTTATCAATAAATTCCCGATAATGTTGCAGGAAGAGATTCCGCGATTGCTTGGGCTTGTAGAGAAGCCAGATGGTGAGCGGCTTTTCCCCGGTGATGGTGGTGTAGTTGCCACCATCCACGGTCTCGAGAGCGCTCAGGGCAAACATGTATTCAAAGCGCATCACCCGGCGGAGGCTTTCCTGGGTGATCCAAAACGCCTGGAGCCTATCCGTGCGTTGACGCGTGACCACTGCCGTTGGTGAGAACGCCGACACGTTTTCGTGGATCACGCCGAGCGCAATCGCCTTGATCGAAATGCCAACGAGCATATCAACCAACGTGCTATCGCCTTCGACGAGACGCTGGCCGAGCCGCATCACTTGCTCAACCTCTTCCCATGCTTGATCCGGCTCTCCATCCTGGAGCAGCAGGCGGGCCTTGGCTCCTTCCCACCGAGCCAACCAAAGGGCTTCTGAGATGCCAAAAAATTCTGCCCCCGGGTGTAGCGGCCACTCCAAGGTAAAGTACGGCGCGGCCAGAATGTATTCGAGCTGATCGAGCGCCTCCTGCTTCTCTGCCAGACGCTGGCGAAGCGCCTCCCAGTCCGGTTCGCCGTTCTCGGCTTCCATGATATCTTGGAGATCCGGCAGGTTCTCTTCGGCCTCCCTGATTGGATTCAGAGCCAGCAAGCGCCGATGGCCGTTATCGTCGGACCGATAGTCGCGCCCTTCAGCCGGGGCGATGCGCAGATCGCTGTCGTCGAGCAGGTCCTCGTCCTGCCCCATCCAGAGAAGCAGCGCGATAACCAGGAAGAAAAGAGCAGCGCCTCCGGTTAGGATCAGCACAAGGCATTGCTTCAAGGACCAGCGGGGCATCCACGACATGATCCCCAGTTGTAGCACAGCCTCTAGTTAAAAACGAACCATAAGACAGCCAACAAGACCGCCGACCAGCAGCTATCCCACAATGAAACGGGTGAGGTGCCTTACTTCCGGCGGCGGAGGAGCGCCAACAAGCCTGCTCCGAGGAGGAGGCTCCCGGTTGTGGGCTCGGGAATCACGACCGAATTGATCCAGTCCGAGAGCGCGGTCACGTTCGTATCGCCTTTGATTTCGCCAAAGGTCGAATCAATCTCCCCATTGATGTCGTAGATGCCCGTCAGCGTACGGCTCCCAAAGGACGTAATGCCCACGATGACGTATTCGCCCGGCGCATCCGGGTCTTCGACAAAGCTGGGGCCACCTGAATCACCGTTCGCGGTGTTCGCCTCCCGATCGCCTAATCCCAGGTCGCCGTAGCGATTCTGAGCCGCCAAGCCGTTATCAAAGTCGGCGCGCAGAACACTGGCCCCGGTCGCCAAATCGTAAACGTTTGCGCCGTACCGTTTGGTCCCTGAGCCTAACGTATCCCCGGTGGTGCCGGTACCGGTCCGACCAAAGCCAATGGTCGTGTGCTCGATCCCGATGATGTCGTTCACATCGCCGTCAAAGATGTTATAGCGCGGGACGAAGGGATTCACTTCTTCGTCGAGTTCAATAATTGCCACGTCATAGCCGGTAAAGGAGTCGTTGGTCCAGAGAGGATGGATGACCACCTGCGCCGCATCAAAGTTGATCCGGAGCTGAGTGTTACTTAAGCCATAGCGGAAAGTCAGTTGCCCGCCGGTGATGTCCAAATCCCCGCTCGTGTCGGATACCGAATGAGCCGCCGTAATAATGTGCCGTCCGGTCCACAATAAAGCGGAACTGGAACGAAAGTTACCACCTCCCACCGCAGTTGTGATCATATCCGCGACACCGTCGTGATTGATTCCGTTCACCGCGACACCTGCCGTCGTCTCCGCATCACTTGGGCTCGCGAAGCTACCTGTCCCGGAAACCACGATGGCGTGACCGGGCAGTACGAGGCTAGAGAGGGTAAACGCACAAAAAGCGAGAGGGGTAACATGCTGGCGGAATGTCTTCATAAGTTAGGGGGTGGTGAATGTCATCAAAAGCGTCCCTGCAAGCTGCAAAAATCATGCCAGCGGCCTTGTGGTTTGATTTTGCCGGGCAAATCTTGACCCGTAGCAAGGCGAAAGGAAAGTCCAGAGTTAGACGCCGCGCAACGGGGCAAGCAAACGCATTCGGTTGAGATCAGCCTCCTACCTGCGTCAGGTTTGGTCACCCTCTCACCCAACAAGTTCTAATGCAGCGAGCCATCAGCATAAGCCGCCTGCCCAACCGGATTTAGGAGAAGCAACCCCGCGTGCCTTGGTCAGGAAAAATGTTGGCCGTAAATCGCGGGTTAAAGTTGCAATCGCCAGGAAAGGGCGGATAAATGCCCTTTCCTCTCGGAGGACTCTTCCCATGTCGGATCCGTTTTTCCTCACCACCGCCATTGACTACGTCAACGGGCCACCCCACCTCGGCCACGCCTACGAAAAAGTCTTGGCCGATGTCCAGGCCCGCTACCAGCGCAGCCTCGGCAAAGATGTCCTCTTCCTCACCGGCGTTGATCAGCACGGGCAGAAGATGCAGCAAACCGCCGACCAGGAAGGCGTCACCGCCAAGAAACTGGCTGAACGGACCACCCCGCTCTTTCCTGAGTTGCTCGATCGACTCAACGTCAGCTACGACCGCTTTGCCCGCACGATGGACCCCGGCCACATCGAGCAAGTCCAAGCCCTGCAGCAGCAGCTTTTTGACGCGGGCGATATCTACTTCGACGAATACGAAGGCTTCTACTCCGCCCGAGCGGAGCAATACGTGACCGAGAAAGACAAGGTCAACGGCGAGTGGCCCGAGATTTTTGGCGAGGTGACCAGCCTGAAAGAGGCCAACTACTTCTTTAAGCTCAGCCAGCATCAGGACTGGCTGCGCGACTACATCACCGAAAACCCGGACTTCAT
>CAWUJC010000110.1:0-7259 GCA_963922355.1 uncultured bacterium
CAAAGAAGGTCATGTAGGTAGACGCGCATGGCGTTCATCCCGAGACCGGCGGCAAAGCCCAGCTCACGCCGAATCAATTCAGGCGAAAAGGTGTCTTCTTGCCACATCTCGAGCTGGTTAATGGCATTGCTGGGAATGAAGTTAGCCCCAACATAATAGGGCTGCTCTTTGTGCCAAGCCTCAGCGCGCTCGAGCGACCAACGGTTGGGATGGAAGGCGGTATTCATGACGGCGATAGGAGGTTAGAAATGGTGATTCTAAGGGTGCTTACGAGGGCGCTCTACCTAGCTGATCCTGAAGGTGAATCAGGCTGCTCGCACTAGCTCCGGCGTCGCCGGCGCAGAAGAGCTAATCCCGCTGTGCTCAGCAGTAAGGTGACGGAAGTAGGTTCGGGAACGGCAACGAGGGAGCCAAGCTGGATGACGAAATTTGGTGGTGAGCTGGGCGTTCCGTTCGCGGCAATACGGACGAGGACGTCGAGTCCGTCAAAGTCAGGATTAATGGTGTTGATGTTTTGCACCACGGTTTGGGGGCCGGCGGCGAAGTCGTTAAAGTTGAAACCCGCGCTGATGGTGTCGCCCTCTAAGTCTTCCAACGTCACCGTGAAGGTATCAATCCCGCCAGAGAAAGAGGTTAAGCTCGCAGTTAGAGAAAGGGCCGGGGTGTCGGCGGCGATATTCACACCCGGAATCTGCTGAAGCTGGCCGGAAGTGTCATTGTCGCCTGATAAGGTTTGACTCGCATCATTGTAGGCCCAGCCGCCACTGGGCGTGGGGAAGTTGCCCCCCTCATTGCCAAAGGTTGTGATCAGTTGGGCCACTGAAGACGCGGTGCTGATTGCGAGGAAGGTGAGCGCGAGGAGAAGTGATTTCATGGGAGTAAGGAGCGGTAATACAATCAATTGAGGGTGAGTTGGTAATTTTCGGGGAGCGGATCAGCAAAGACCTGGACTTCGTTGGCGTCGCCTTGCTTGAGGATCATGATGCCGTTGCCGGCCAGAATCGGGGTGTCGCCTTGATCGGAGGGGCGCAAGCTGTCTTTGAGCTCCCACTGCTCGCGTTGGGCGTGATAGACGTAGGTTTTCCAACCTGAAGTTCCGTCGGTGATGGTGACCGCATCGGCCTGTTCAGCGCTGTAGTTGTCGGGCCCTCCGACGGGTCGCCAGCTGGGCATTTCCTCAAGCTTCAGATCCTGTAGCTCTCGATCGATCGGGAAGTTAGCCGCCACCATGTTGACGCCATTCAAGGTCAGCACTTGGACGTCCTGATCGGGCACATAGCCGGTGGTGACGAGTTGGAGGTCACTTGTCCCGGCCCGGTTGTAGATAATCGCGGCGTCTGGCCGGATGATGGTGTCGTCTTTCTTGGAAGGGCGCAGGCTATCTTTGAGCTGCCATTGTTGGTTCAGCGTGTTGTAGATGTACGTGTTCCAGCCCGTGGAATCATGGATCTGGATCTGATCGGCATCATTGCCCGCGTTATTGGTGCTGCCCACCACGCCAGTCGCATCCAAGTTGGCTTCCCCCGTACCGAAAGCACTAAGGAGCGTATGACCGGCGATGATTTCGAACGTGTCTTGGCCGGGGGAGACGTAGGTGATGAGGTCTTCACCACGGTTATCCAGCGTGAGGGTTGTTTCGCTGTTGGCCGTAATCCGAATCAGGAGCCCTGCAAAGGAGCCGCTCGTGAAGCGTACATAGTAGGGAGCATTGTCCTGACTCAGGGCATCGGCTTCCCAGTTGGCCTCGGCAGCAGTCAGGGTTTCATTCGTGATGGCCGTGACGCGCCCCGTCATTTCTCCCGCTGGCCCGCCATCTTCTACCTTCAGAGGAGCCTGGTAGAGGGGAAGGCTGACGACGCTGAGTTGACGACTACCAACCGACTGAGCCGCTGGAATCGTGATGCTAAAGAAGCCGTGCACCCTCTCCGAAGAAGAGGACTGTGCTGCCAGGTTGGTGCTGACCAAGAAGACCAAAGTCAGGGCAGGAAGGCAGAATTTCATCGCGTGGATCACGGTTTTCTAAAGGGGATTTGCGGAAGTGTGATTGCTCTTATCGTGTCGTTAGCGGCTCCCTATTTGCCCATGATTGGGCGTGAGAAACAAGGGATTGTTTGCGCAAAAAGAATTCAAAAAAGCGCAATAAATTCATCGATTGATCCTCTCGATTTGGTTTACTTGATGACGTCCCCCAAAAAGTTTCCATTGCTATTAACGAGCACTGAGAGGACAGCTATATGAGAACCTCCAGCTACTTTTTCCTCACCATCATGATGATCCACCTCGCCCCAAGTGACAGCATCGCCGACCGTAAGTCACCCAAGAAGACCAACCTCTTCCAAGCACAGGAGTTCAAGTTGCAGAATCCGGTCAATCCGGCCTGGCTAAAGGAAAATCTTCGCCCGCGCCCGCGCGTCATGTTGACGCCCGAGCGACTGGAGACGTTGCGCGTTGCAGTGACCAAAGACGGTCTGGTGAAGGACTATTACGCCTGGATTAAGCGTACGGCGGATGACCTGCTCAACGAGAAACCCCTCGTGCGGGAAAAGAAGGGCAAGCGGCTGCTGCATGTTTCTCGGCAGGCGCTTAGTCGGATCAGTTGTTTGGCCTTGGCGGCGCGCTTGGAGCCGGAGAACGAGAAATATCTCCAGCGCTTGAACGATGAAATCCTCGCGGTTAGTGCCTTTGAGGATTGGAATCCGTCCCATTTTCTGGATACCGGGGAGATGGCTCTAGCCGTTTCGATCGGACTCGACTGGTGTCATGATCTCTTGCCCGCTGAGACCATCCGTGTGGGGAAAGATGCCTTGGTTAAACATGCCCTTGAGGCGGGCATGATCGATACGGGCTCCGGCTCTTGGCAGCACAAGCACAACAACTGGAATCAGGTCTGCCATGGCGGACTGTCCGCCGCGGCGATCACGGTGGCGGAAGATCATCCGGAACTAGCCAGCAAGACACTTGCGCGGGCGCTTGAAAATATCCCGTATGGCTTAGAAGCGTATCAGCCGGACGGGCTTTATCCGGAAGGTGTCTCCTATTGGATCTACGGCACCATTTATTCCACCTTCACGAGTGAGCTTTATGAGAGCGCCTTTGGGACTGATTTTGGTCTGAAGGAGAGCCCGGGCTTCTTGGAGTCGGCTCATTGCTCGACCTTAATGGTGGCACCTTCGGGAATGAATTATGATTTCTTTGATTGCGCGACACACATGGTGCCAATTCACCATTGGCCTCTCATGGCTTGGTTCGATCTTCAACTGGATGGTGAGCGTTATTACGACCAGCAGCAATTTGCCGAAGCCTTGTCTCGCGTACAGGAGCGGGGAAAGGGGGTCTTCTGGATGGAGGCCCTACCCATTTTGTGGTTGGCAGAAGCCGAGTTTAAGGAGCCGCTCAGCGACTTGCCGGAATCGTGGCTGGCACGTGGTCACAACCCGGTCTTCATCTTTCGGAAGAATGATGATCCGCGTGGCTTTTACTTTGGGGCGAAAGGGGGCCAACCCAACCTCGCCCACGGCAACATGGATGCCGGTTCGTTCATTTACGAGATCGATGGACATCGCTGGCTGGTCGATACCGGGAACCAAAATTACGGAGCGCTCGAGAAAGTGATGGGCGATGAGTTGTGGAGCAGTAAGCAGGATTCGTCACGTTGGAGTTTGCTGACGAAGAACAACTTTGGCCACAGCACCGTCACCGTCAACGGGAAGCATCATCGCGTCGACCAGGCAGCTAGCGTGCGCCAGCTCGATCCCAACAACTACGAGATTAATCTGACGGAAGTCTTCGGAGGCGACGTGGAGCAGGCGACTCGGCTGATTACTCGCCAAGGGGATTATGGCATCCGCATCCAGGACACGGTTATGCCGAATGCTGCCACTCAATCTGTCGTGAGTAGTTTTCTCACAACGGACAAAGTTTCGTTGGAAGACGATGCCATCATCTTGTCGAACGGCGACAAGGTGCTGAAAATACAGATTACGTCACCCGGCAATGTAGAGAAGTCCGTCGTTTCCTTAGATCCGCCGCCCTTGAGCTATGACCGTCAGATCGAAGGGCTTAAGCGGGTGGATGTTCGCCTTCCGATTGACGAGAAGAAAGAAGCGATTGAAGCGATCTTTGAGATCGCGCCAGTAAGCTAGTTTTTGTCTCCTTTGGGTAGGAGCGGAATCTTCTACTCGCTCTTGGCCACGTTAGTGGGGGAGGACGTGATCACCAGCGCCTGCTTGCCGAGGCGTCGGCGGCGTTGATCTTGCCAGAGAGACCGGGGCGTGAGTTCATCCCCGGTGCCCACGCCTTCGACGTGATCTTGCGGTGCGTGATTGCTGTCATTTGAGGTAAAGGTCTTCACGCCATCGGTCTCACCGCTCGTGCCGATCACGTAGCCGAAGCCATACTGATCGCTGATCACAATGTGGTTGTATTCATCGCCTTCTCCTGTCGTGTTCCAAAAGACGGCGAGGGAAGAAGTCGAACCAGGATTAATCGAGCCGCCATAGTCTCTGCGGTGGAAGGCTTCAAAGCGGCTATTGTTGACGTGGCAGCTGTCCCAGAGGTTGGAATGGGTGAAGAAGTTGTGCGTGTCGGAACCTTCGCCCGCCACTTTATAGAACGTATCTTCTTCGGTTTCATTTCCCACCGCGCGAGCGGTGTTGGTGTCCGTACATTTGTAGAAAACATTGCCCGAGGTGCCCGGGCCACTGAGGACAAAGCCGTGGCGCGAGTTAATCGCGTGGCAATAGGCAATGAGGTTCTCTGCCGAGTTGGTGATGTCGAACATGTAGCCGTTACGTCCGCCGCCGCCGTATTGAGGATTCTGGATGGTGCAATGCAGCACACTCATGTGGAAACAATTTTTGAGGCGAATGCCGTTGGACAAAATGTGCGTCGCCGTCTCATTAGTGCGATGCTGTACACTCGCGACATTCACGATCCAGCTGTCATACGCATAGCGAAACGAGATGGCCATCGATTGATGCGCCAAGCCGGCGGGGGAGGCTTTGTCGCGATACTCTTCTTCACCCCAGCCCTCGTTGCCGCGGTCCGACTTGGGGGCGATCTCTTTGTTGCCGAGGCTCAGATTCTCGATGCCACAGCCAGAGAGGCGATTCGTTAACTTGTAGACGCTCGCGTTGTCGCGGGTTTTGACGGTGTAGCGAATGGGGGTACCCACTTCGATCCACTTCTTCTCCGGATCGACGGCCGTCACGATTCTTGGATACGTGGCCGGTCGAGGAGCCCGGTCCGGGTTTTTCGGATCGGGATCGCCTGACACTCCCCACCATTGCGTCTGGCCGTGTTCCTTGATCCAGTCGTAGGTGAAATCTCGGCTGACTTCGATCAAGTCGCCCACGGCAAAACCGGAGGCATCTTTCACGTGCAGCTTAGTCGTTGGACTGGTGATGTCCTGGGTCAAAGGCACTTTTGGGGAATCACGCATCGAAGAGGCCGGGCCAGGGGCCATGACTAAGATGATCGTTTTTTCTCTCATCTCGGTGGTGTGGTTGATGAGGCGGGTGTTTTTCTCACCGGCACCCCTTAAGACCACATTGCTCTTATTGATGCGCAGAACGCTAGAGCCTTGGGAAAGGGAGATGCGGTAGTCTCCGGCCGGGAGGTAAACCACCCCGCCGTCCGGCATGTTGCCAGCATCATCGATGGCATTTTGGATGGCCACGGTGCTGTCTTCTTTACCGGTGGGGTCGGCCTGATAATCCGTGACAACGTTAAGGATGGGACCCTGTCGGAAAGGGATGGGTTGCTCGCCAGATTTGTAACCGGCATGCGAAAAGTCCTGGAGGAAGAGGTCGGAGTCGAAGGTGAGCGCTTCACCGGGTGGCGTCCAGTTTTCAGGATAGAGTTCGCTGCGCCAATCAGAGGCGAAGGCGGAGATCTGGCTAAGGCCAAACAAGGAAGTCAGAAGGAGGAGAGAGCGATTAGTCATGAGGTGCAGAGATGAAGATGGGGGAGGGTGCCTAGCATTGGAATCAGTCGGCATCGACAATCTTGATTTGAAAGCTCTCGATTCTGAACTCCCCTCCGTCCGTATAGTTGTCGGCAAACAGCGAGGCTAAGGCCGGGTTGGACTCGCCCCCTCTAACCTGGAGATCGAGTGAGGAAAGGTCGACGAACGGAGATCCATTGCGGGCCGTGTAGTCGGCTTCTGATTGCGGCGATCCAAAAGTCACACTCTGGTTGGGATCTTCCCGCTTCACGACTTTGCCGGTTTCATCACCCCCGATAAAACGCAGGGTGAGCCCGGTTAAGTGAATGGCGAGAGACTCATCCAGGCCCTTGGCGTCTAGGCCAATCATAAAGCCTTCCAGAGCTTCGATCCCGCCGCTAGCGCCTTCACGGATGCCCAGATTACCCTTGGAGTCTCGATCCAGTGTTCCCTCTTTGAGGAGCTTACCCAGCTTCTTCCCTTCCTGGTCGTCTACCTTCGAGATGCCGCTCAGAATGAAGGAGAACTTCCTGTCTACGATATCCTGAGAGCCTCCGGCTTGTCCCGAAATCTCAAAGTCTTGGTACATCGACCCGTCCTTGGGGTCCATCACATCACCGCTTTCGTTGATCACGAGGGGGGTGGTGTCGGTAATATGGTTCCCGCCTTCGGTGCCGGTGGGAAGGGAATCGAGGGTGATCTCGCCCTGAGCGGCAACGATGGTGCCAAGGAGCAAGCTGGTGAGGAGGGGAGTGGAGGAACGGTTTAACATGGAAATCGCCTGGTTGGTGATCTGGCTAGTCGCTGACAGGGTCTAAAGCGCTCCAGATCAATGGGATTACAATTATATATAGTCTGGAATCTTGGGCTTCGTGTCAACGGATGAAATGCGCAATATGATGCATCTTTTAGCGCATTGCCGCTCAAGTCCTAAGGAGCTTCTTCAAAGGTAAGGCCCCAGTTTTCTCGGAGTCTCTTCGATAACCACGCCACGATCGGGGCTGCTTCTGGATCATGGATCAGGTTCTTGGTTTCCAGCGGGTCATCCACTAAATCAAATAAGGTTTGCGCATAGGTTTCCCCCGTCTCTTTTCGTTGCCATTCCGTGTAGAGATGGCGATCCGTGCGGATGCTGATGCCGTCTTGGTACTTCGCAACGATGCAGTTTTTCCCCGGCGCTGCGGGATAGCGAAGCTGAGGAACCAGCGTTTTTCCTTCGAGCTCTTGGGGGGGCTGAGGGACTCCTGCTAAGTCAATCAGCGTTGGGTAGAGGTCAATGTATTCGGCCAAACCACGCGTTCGTTTCCCTTGAGCA
>CAWUJC010000111.1:0-7244 GCA_963922355.1 uncultured bacterium
ACGTAAAGCCAAGCTCCGGGGATTTCAATCAGCTTGGGAACTTCCGGGATACCCGTCTCATTCCGATTGATCTGGGAGGTCAACAAATCCACCGCCGCCGCGCCGACTTGGCGCTCACGCTGATCCATCGCCGCCATGGTGTCTCCGGCACGTTCCGGGGACCAATCAAGCTGCACGAAGAAGAAATCCTCCCCCTCCGTGTAACCAGCAGCTGTAAGATACTGAATCGGCAAGGTGGTATTCCCCACGATGGCCTGAAGGCGATGCCGTTTAAACCAAGCCACCAGCCTTTTCTCGTCACCATCGCCGTACTTAAGGATGGGCGCACGCTCCTTGGCCGGAAGCGTCTCCTGATGGAGCAAGGTCGCCGCGCTCCAACGCCGATCTAGGCGGTCATCCGTGTTCGCCTGGTGCTTGCTTTGATTAAACATGGCCAGGCCGATCCGTCGTCGGCCCAAGTGCACCAACTCACGAAACGCGACGCGAACATTATGATAGTGGTTGGGGCTGACGCGATGGATATCCGGCCGCAACATGCTGTAGCCAATGGCGACGGCGGCGTACTCATCCCAATTGAGAGAAAGGTGCCCTTTGGCGGAAGGTAAAGGAGGAACGATCACGCCCCGGATAGCCTGAGTATGGAGAAACTGCTTCAAGCGTCGACTGGTCATCCCCACCGCCTTGAGGTGAAATTCCTCCAGGCGATAGCCGAGTTCTCCGGCCCGTTCTCGCGCCCCCACCAGTAAGCCATAGTTAAAGGAATCCACCCGGTGAAAGGCATGGGCCCTTTTGTGGTTGTTGATCCACCCCAGCACTGAACCGGCTTCGTTACTCCTCCCGCCCCGCATCTGCGCCATGAGAGACGTGATCATGGGGTTGGGTTTGTAACCCAGTTTTTTGGCCGCCGCATGGACCCGTTCGCGCATCGATTCCGAGATACGAGGGTGATTGCGTAAGGACAAAGAGACCGTGGCCACCGAGACTCCCATCTCTTTAGCAATTTCACGTAAACTCACGGTTTGGAGGGGTTTGGGCATTAGGTTAACCATTTTACAAAGCGATCCCATGACCAACAACTCCAAAGAGGCGATACTAGCCTTCATGATGAATCAAACACGTCGCGCCTTTACCCTGACCGAAGTTTTGGTGGTGGTGAGCGTCGTCGCCGTTCTGGCCGCACTCGCCTTTCCCGCCTTCAGCAACGCTATGGGACGAAGCAAGTCCAGCGAAGCCACATCAAACCTGCGCCAGATTGGGGCCGGCATCCTCTTGTACGTCCAGGAGAACAATCAAGAGCTGCCCAAAAGCTGGGGAGATAGCGCCGAAGATCCCGCTGATCGCCAACATTGGCAAGAGACGGTGAATCCTTACGTGGGTGGGCCAGGCAATCGTAACAGCGTGTGGGACCACGCGAGAAACGACATTTGGGTCAGCCCGGTGGCGACGGAAGATCATGGCCAGCACTATGGCTTAAATCTCTTCATCTTCAGCGGTGGCAACAACCCGTGGAGATACAAATATAACCGGATCCCCAATCACGCCGGCATCGTTATCGTGGGGGAAACCAACGCAAATTCCAGCCAGTTTGATCCCCAACAAGATCCGATTTTTGACGGCACCTCGGTCACCAAATATCGGGTCAGCCACTCTGGCAATCGGGCCCTGTATCTCTTTGCCGACGGCCATGTCGAATCCCTCGTCGGGGATCAAGGCGTGAGTGTGAATCCCACCATGTGGAAATGGTGGTAAGCCTGAGGGGACTCTCCCACTAAGGCATCAGGGGGTGGCTGCCACTTGAGCGGGCGTGTTGTCTGGCAAGCTTACCGCCACTTCCTCGATTGAAGCGGCCAAGCCCGGCTCGGGCGCGTCGTCGGGCCAATGCCAGCCCACCGGACGATACAGCGTGGCTGCCAACGGGTACTCCTGCGGCAACGCCTCATAATGGGCCCAGTTTCGGCGGTAGGCTTCCAACTTGGATTGAACAGCCTCCGCGCCCTCTTCTTGATGCGCCGCCGCCAAGCAAGCCCAACCCGCGGAAATACCGGCGAAGAGCCGCCGCCCGTATTCAACGGACGTGAGGATGACCTCTTTCGCTGATGGGTTCTCCGCACAGACCAACTGATCGGCCACCGCGCGCAACTCGTTCCAGATTGCAACACTAGCTTCTTTCTCTGCCAAGGCTTCCGCCAGCTGACCTGCTTCGGCCAGATACGCAAAGATCGGGTTCAGTTTGGCCGCGCCATGCAGAACATCATCCCGCATCCACTGGTTGGTCGGATACGTCAAATTCCCCTGCGGCCGGGTCTCCCAAGCTGCACAGCACTTCCCCTTCACCACGGCATCCAGCGCCCGCAGGGCGATTTCCCGGAAGCGCTCCGTGTCGGCTTCATCGAAGTGGAGAACTTCCTGCGCGTAAGCACGAAAAAGCTCTTCCTCCGTGCGGCTCGGGTCTTCCGCATACTTGCCAATCACATACGCATTTAAGTCGCACCAAAGCTCATTGCGGCGATCCACGTAAGGACCATGCCAGCCGCCACCACGCGACCAGGTGTACACTCCCCGGATGAGGGGATGGTCGGCCAGCTCACGGATCCCCCGGCGGCCACCGGGCATTTCCGCAAAGCCTTCTAGGACGCCATAGGCCGCATAATTGGGATAGGCGCCCTTGCCCTCATACTCGCGCTGGCACTGGACCTCAATCACCTGCGGATGCTTGCCCTGCCCCAAGCTGGGGTTGAAATGAACCCACCGGTGGAAGTCGACCCGGGTGTGCTTGATGGAAAAGACCAAGTTCGGGTGGGGCTCGATCCGATCCGTCACGGCCAAGTAGAAATCGCGATTCGCGTGGAAGCGATTCGGCCAGGTGTCCCAAGTTCGGTGGATGAGCTTGCGCTCATGTTTGACGCAGATTTGCTCGCGCAGGAAGTTGAGCAAGCGATTGAAGTGCTCCTGCTTCTCCTCCACCGTGATCTCTTCCGTGTAGTGCACGGCGCCGTTCCCGGTATGAAACGGCGTATCAAACAAGTACGTCTCGCCCACTCGCATGATGAGGCCATCAATCTCCGGAAAACGGAAAAACAGCTCTTCGAAAAGTGCCGCGTGGATCTCCAGCGTCTTGGGTTTGAGCAACGAGATGCGGCCGGTCTCTGGATCGCAAATCTCCTCACGAAAATGCTCAACGATGCGCTTGGGCAACACGAACAAATCGATGTGGTAATAGACCTCCAGCCCCGTGTCTTTGGCCGCGCGGATTTCTTCCATGCGCTCGGCGGTAAAGGCATCAAGCCAAGTGCGTTCTTCCTCCGTAGCGGGGAAGACTCCCGGCGCGATGGCATCCAAGGTCACCACCGTATTGATGTGTTTAAAGGCTTGGCCGTTGTAGCCGTAGTCTTTCAAGTGCTCGGGATTCGAAAACGCCGTGTCAAACGGCGCCTCCCCCGGGTTGTGGTGGATCATGTCAAAACGATAGCGATAGGGAGACATGATCCTATGGTCGCCAACGCCCCCGGGGCACCACAACCTAGCGCCCGTTTAAAACGTTAACTTCAGGAATTGCCCAAAACCCCATCCGGCCGCCACCACTGACCTAGCGGCGGCGATGGGAGGAAAAGAGTGCGCCTTGTGCACTGTTGATCAAGAGGAGCAGCATGACGCTGCCTACTTCTTCTCCAGCTCCCAGACCTTGAAGGAATGCAGTTGGGCCGATTCCGTGTGCGGCATGAAGCGCACGCCCATCAAGCCGTCGCGATGAATGGGACCAAACTCTTCCAGGTCATCATACTTCAAAGCCATGATGCCGTTACTTTCCACCCGGATCTTTCCGCCGTCCTTCAGCACGCGAACGGTGTGCGGCCCGGGGCCACTCCCCCCGATGACATCATTGCCAATCGCGGCAAGGATAAAGCCCGCGTTCTTGCGCATGTTGGTTGAATTCCGCAGGCGGCCTCCGTCGGTCGCCCAAGGAGAGACGTGGTAGTTGTCGATCTCGCCAACGATGTAGCTGCCAAAGACGCCGCGGCGGGCAGGTAAATCGAGGTCAAAGAGCGAGCCCCCTTTCGGGTTCGTCGCGCTGAAGAACAGGATGTTCAACCCCTGGTGATCACTCTTCGGGGTGAAGGAATATTCGGCCAGGAAGTTCTCCGGCATCGTTTTGGTGTTCCAGAACACCCATGCACCATCTTTGCGTTCCTCCGGCCCAGCGGTGGTAAATTCCCAGGAGCCTGGCTTGGCTTCCAGGCTCACCATGTCGCCTTCCAGCACCCAATCCTTGCCCTCCGGTAACTTGATGCGTTTGCCTTCGGCGTCCAACAGCTCTTTCTCGTGGATATAATTGGGAGCCTGGGAGAAATCTGCCTCGTAGAAAGGCTTAAGCTGATACGGGCTCAGGTCCATCGAACCCGTGAAGATGTTCCGCCCTTCAAAGGTTACCGGTTTGAGCTTCATGCCTTCAACGAGTTTGGCGACTTCCTTTTCATTTAAGGAACGGTCGTAGATCTTCGCTTCGCCCACTTGCAGAAAAGCCTGGAATTTCCCTTCGTAAGCGAGAGTCCCGCCGATGCCCAAGGGGCCGCTCATCTTGAACTTGGTCGGATCAATCGGCGCGCCGCGAGAAGAGTGCAGCATGTCCCCTTGGCGCACGCCGTTGAGATAGGCAATGAGCAGCTCCTCTTGGCTAAAGTCCCAGGTCAACGTCAGGTGATAAAGCTGATCTCCCTTGAAGTGGCTAAACTTCATCTGGGCGTACTTGGTCTTGCCGTCAGACGTCGGGAGCTTGAAGTTAATCCCGCCGCTCCCACTCGGGCCGACGAAGAAATGAGCATCCGTCCAAGGCAGGCGGAAGAGTTTCCCCGCGGTGTAGCCATCGTCTGCTTCAATGTTCGGGGCGACGCGTGTGTCGCTCAGCCCATCCATACGAAAGACCAGGGAAAGGGCCCCTTTTTGCTGCCAGAGATCATCCGGCACCGGAGCGCTCAGTGACGTTCCGTTTTCCGGCGATTGGTACAGAGCCACGCCTTCGACATCGATGATTTTGCCGCCCTTGGGCAACTCAACCGGAACGGTCTTCTCCCCCTCCTGCACTTCAGGCTGGGGTTGGAGTTGAAGTTGCCAAGCGGCCGTCTGCGCGTCTGCAGCAAGGAGAACAGAAGTAGACATGACCAGGGAAAGAAAAGAATAGATCGTGGACCTCATAAACAACGTGCTCGGTTTAATCCACCATGTCATCCGGGCTCACCGCCTGATCGTAGACCGCAAAGCGTTTGATCAGAAACCCCTGCTTGCCGGTGCTGTGCGTCCGTACTTCGGCAATGTCGAGGTTGTTGTTCACCGGGTAGGCCTTGTTGTAGGTCTTCACACTCTGGATGATCTTGTCGCCATCGATCCACACATCCGCGCTCTGCGGCATGACCGTGTTGCCGTCCCCGTAGGCGACCGGTTCGTCCGTATTGTTCGCCACGACCACGACATCGACCAGTTCACCCACCGCGTAGCGCGGGCTTCCGTGGAAGCGGCCATCCACCATAGAAAAACCAAGGGCCACTTCGTTCTCTTTTGAACGCATGCCGCCCGTTCCCAGTTGGATCTTAAAGTCCCCGTCCCCTGCTTCTTTCATCTCCACTCCCTGAAAGCGGAGAGTCACCACCGGTGACTGAATGCGCTGGCTCTTGGTGCGCAGGAAGACCGGTGTCGTGTCGGACTGATCATCCATTTTGAGAAACTTCTCGCCGTCGACCTCAACGGTCTCGAAAAAGACATTCGGCGAACCGGCGCTCAAAGCCTGGACATCGCCCTTCGGGACTTCGCCCACGGTGATGTCTTCGGCGTTAACGTCAATGCGGGGTTCCGCGGCGGAAGCCGTCTGCGCCGGAGCGCCCAACAAGACAAGACAGCAAGTCAAAGCGGGAAGAGAGAGGAGTGATTGTTGACACATCATGTCTCAACATAAGTGGCAACCGCACCGCTCTCAACGGATGCTCCAGTTAACTCGTTAACAAACCCATTAAATCCAACTAGACATCCTCCCATATCAGAGGAACGTTGTGGCATGATTCTACCCACTTCTGAGCTGGACTATTCCACGGGCGAAGCCGATGCCATCGCTGCGGTGGAAACCTTTTCCCGGCGTATCTCCCGCCTTGATCTGGGACTGGAAGAGATTCTCGACCAAGCGGCGCAACACCCGAACGCCGCCGCCGTTCAGATGGCCGCCGGGGCCTTCAACCTCTTTGGCCAAACCCACGCCGCTCAGGCCGAAGCCGGGAAATACCTCGACCGAGCCGAGGCCCAATCTAGCACGTTAAACGAACGCGAAGCCGCCCTGCTTGGTGCCCTTCGCTGCTGGCATCAGGACCGCTACTACGCCGCCACCGACGCCTTCGAAGCTTACACCCTACGCTGGCCAGCCGACCGCTTTGCCCACAAGGCGCTGGAATTTCTTTACTACACCTTGGGCCAGCAACACAGCGGCGAGCGCTTCTGCCGGCATTTCCATCGTCTGCAGGCCGAGCACCCACCTTTGGCGGACGAAGCCGGCTTCCTCTCCATGGCCGCATTTGGTCATGAGCTCAGCGGTTTACTCGACGATGCCCAGGCCATCGCGGAAAAATCGCTGGCCCTGGAAGCCAACAACCCGTGGGCGCACCACTGTCTCTCTCACGTCTACATCCGTCGCGGCAACCGCGAGGCCGCCCTCGCCACCATGCAGGCTTACTTGCCGATCTGGCAAAAGGGCAACCGGCTCATCTACTGCCACAATGCCTGGCACCTGGCGCTCGTGCATCTCGACCTCCTTGATTACGACGGCGCCCTTGATATCTACCGCGATCACGTGTGGGGCGTGATGCCCGACACCCCAGGCGAAGAGGTCGACGCCATCGCCCTACTTTGGCGAACGGAAATGGCGGGAGGCGAAGTCAGCGACGACGCCTGGGCTGATGTGGCGGCGCACGTCGAAGCCCGCGTGGACGAATGCTTCATGCCTTTTCTCAATGCCCACTTTGCTTACGCCTTGGCCCGAGCCAACCGTACGGAGCCCCTGGACAAGCTGTTGGCGACGGTGGCCGCCCGTAGCGCCCAGGAGGACGAAGAAGCCCGCCGCATTTGGGCTCCAATTGGTCGGCCTGTCGTCGAAGCCTGTGCCGCTTCTGGCGCGGGTGATTTTGCCCGGGTCGCCGAACTGCTCGAACCCATCATCGGCTGGGACGTAACGGCCGTGGGCGGGAGCGACGCCCAGGACGACCTCTTTC
>CAWUJC010000112.1:0-7228 GCA_963922355.1 uncultured bacterium
AACCCATCACCAAGAGAGACACCATGAGCGCCCTAGCCGAATCGAAATCCAGCTTCCCCGTCCTCACGCCGGAAGAAGCCGCGGCACATTTTCGACACGGCGAAACCGTCGGGTTTAGCGGCTTTACCTCGGCCGGAGCGCCTAAGGTTATCCCGACAGCCATTGCCGCTCACGCCAAGCAAGAGCATGCCGCCGGGCGCGACTTTAAAATCGGGGTGGTGACGGGCGCCTCCACCGGCGCATCGCTCGACGGCGCGCTGGCGGAAGCGGAGGCCGTGCTCTTCCGCACGCCGTATCAGTCCGACCCGTTGCTACGGAAGAGCATCAACGCGGGCGAGGCCAAGTTCTTCGACATGCATCTCTCTATGTTGCCGCAGAACGTGCGCTACGGCTTCTTGGGAAAAATCCACGCCGCCGTGATCGAGGCCGCGGACGTGACGACGGACGGCGAGATCACGCTCACCTCCTCGGTAGGAGCGGCACCGACCTTTGCCGGTTTGGCGGACAAGGTTTTTATCGAACTCAACCGTTACCACCCCAAGGAGCTGAAGGGGTTCCACGACATCTACCAGCCAGCGAACCCACCGCACCGTGAACCGATCCCGATCAATGCTGCCTCCCAGCGCATTGGTTCGCCCACCCTCCAGGTCGATCCGAAAAAGATTGTGGGCATTGTAGAAAACAACGCGCCAGACGAAGTTGCCGCCTTTAGCGACAGCGATGAGGTGACCAAGCAGATTGGCCGCAACGTGGCGGAGTTTCTGGCCAATGAGATCAAGCATGGTCTCATCCCCGCTGAGTTTCTGCCCATCCAATCCGGCGTCGGTAACATTGCCAATGCCGTGCTCGGCGAAATGGGAAACCACCCCGGCATCCCACCTTTTGAGATGTACACGGAGGTGATCCAAAACTCGGTCATCGAGCTGATTCAAGACGGCAAGATTACCTTCGCCAGTGGCTGCTCACTAACGGTGACGCCCGATGTCCTCAACACGATTTACGCCAACCTGGAACTCTTCCGCCAAAAGCTGTTGTTACGCCCGCAGGAACTGACCAACCACCCGGAAATCGTCCGCCGCCTCGGCATCATCTCGATCAACACGGCCATCGAGGTCGACATCTTTGGCAACGCGAACAGCACGCACGTGATGGGACGTTCGATGATGAACGGCATCGGGGGCTCAGGCGACTTCACCCGCAACGCCTACCTCTCCCTCTTCACCTGCCCTTCCGCAGTCAAAGGCGGTAAAATCAGCACCATTGTCCCGGCGGTCAGCCACCAAGACCACAACGAACACTCCGTCCAGGTGATCATCACCGAGCAAGGCGTGGCCGATCTGCGCGGCAAAAGCCCGCAGCAACGAGCCCGCACGATTGTGGATCAATGCGCCCACCCGGATTACCGCGACCAGCTCCACGGCTACTTCGACAATCTGCCCAACGCCCACACACCACAGACGCTCGCCGCCGCCTTCGCCTTCCACGAGAAGTTCATGGAAACCGGCGACATGCGAGGTGTCGACTGGAGCCAGCACTTCAAGTGCTAAGAGCCTGCTCTTATCTTCCTAAGCCTGTTCTCATCTTAAACTGTTCGCAGTGGCGTCGACCTGTAAAGGCTGGCACGATGAAGAGATCATGTTCGATTGGGCCAAGCTACAAAATCCCATCTATTCCCATCCAGGCTGGTCGGTGAAAGACGCCTGCTGGGGCTGGCACGGCGACTGGCTCTATCTCTTCTTTTCCGCCTTTTTTGTCAGTCGGGGGCAAGAACGCTCACACGTGGTGAGCGTGAAAACCCAAGATCTGCTCACCTTTTCCGATCCACTCTTCATCTGGGACGGTGCAGCAGAGGGCTGGAGCGGCCTGTGCTCCCCGAACCTATCTCTTGTGGAAAAGACGCATGTCCTCACGTTTAACTCTTGGGGCGAGGAGCATCCCAACGGCCAAACGAATCAACTCTTCTACGCCACATCGACGGACCTGGAATCCTGGACTTCCCCCCAGCCTCTCGCAAAGAACCTGACACAAGGCCAACGCGCCATTGACGCGGCGCTGACAAAAACCGACGACAAGCTCTACTTGGTTTGGAAAGAACAACAAACACCACAGTTGGCGGTCGCGCATCAACTTGATGGCCCCTGGAACCGACTAGGTACCCCCTCGGGAGGATGGTTTGAAAACGCGCAATTGCTCCAAATCAACGGACACTGGCACCTACTCATGACGGGACCAGATCATGCGCCCTACCTGATGCAGATGACGGGAAACGGGGAGCAGGATCAAGACTGGTTGACTTGGGCGCCCCCTCGTCGGTTGGAAATTCCCGAAGAAAGTTTCAACACCGACGAGCCAGCCAACGCCGCTTTCCTGGCGGACTGGCGTCTCCTGGACGGTTACTTCTATCTCCTCTACGCCGGGCGCACCGAAGGCAAGACCCACGCTGGCCGAGGCAACAACAAGCTGGGCGTGGCGCGGTCAAAAAATTTGCAAAGCTGGCACGTTCCCCGCTAAGACAACAGCATGGAACAAAGAGTCTTACCGTTGGGACAGCTCGCTTTTTTTCTACTCACGATTCTGTTTGGCAGCGTCAGCGCTCATGCCGAAGTCTGGGACTATGTGGCGACTGGACGCGATGCCGAACGTTTCGACAAAGCAGAATTTCGCCTCTGGCTGCCTGATGACCACGCGGACCGCCCGGTGCGCGGCGTGCTCGTTCTCGTCCCCGGCTTCAATGGAGACGGGCGAGGCCAAGCGACCGACCGAGGCTGGCAAGAGTTGGCTGGGGAACTCAACCTCGCTGCGCTCGGCGTCCATTTTAAGGGCGGCAGCCCCTACTACCACCGCGCTAAGGATGGAAGCGGCGATGTGTTGCTCGACGTCTTGAAGCATTTTGCGAAAGAGACACAACATCCGGAACTGGAAGACGCTCCCCTGGCCATGTGGGGGCACTCGGCTGGCGGCCAATTCAATTTCAACTTCGCTTGTTATCAGCCCAAGCGCGTCCTGACCTTTGTCGTGAACAAGGGCGCTTATTACGATGGTAAGATGAAGGGCGCGGCGGAGGACATCCCGGCGGTGTTTTTTCTCGGTGATCAAGATACGGAAGTACGTGTAGATAACATCACCGAGTTGTTTGCAGACAATCGAAGTAAAGGTGCGCTTGTGGCCCTTGTTGTGGAAAAAGGGGTGGGGCACGGCTTGGGCAACTCGCGCCGTTTCGCAGAAATTTTTTTCCGGCAGGTCATCCCGGAGCGCTTACCGGCTCCCTCCGCCTTTGCCCCTCGAGGTAAGGTTAAACTACGCAAGATGGATCAAAGCGTAGCTTGGCTGGGGAATAATGAGACGTACGAGATCAGCCCGGCAAGTTCCTACCGTGGCAAAAAGAAAGCTGCGTCTTGGTTGCCCAACCAAGCCCTGGCCGAAGCCTGGCAAAAGCTCAACCAGAAGGCAGACTAGCCGCTAGCCATCCGTGATCGCCACGTACGGAACTTGTCGACAATAGCCGCCCAGTCCACCAGAAGGATCAGCAAGAGCAGCATGTTTTCGACGAACACGAGGCGCATAAACAGAACGACGCCGAGGTGAAATCCTAGCATCGCAACGAGGAAGACATAGCGGTAGGCCTTCCAAACCAAAGCGAGCGGCGCCAGGAGTTCCAACAACGTGACGACCGGGAAGCCAACCGCTAACAGCCATGCATAGGTAGGTTGTTGCCCGATAGATTCCCAGGTGAAGAATCCGCCCGCGGAACCTTCGGCCGTTCGCTCGACCATCCAAGCCCACATGTTGTGCGGATCAAAAATCCCCGGTCCTGCCGAGAATCGAAGTGCGCCGACCAGAACGTAGCTCAAGAGAAAGAGAAAGGTCAGCGCAACGAGCGTATCCTGCGCCTGTAGAGATTTCCCCCGACGTTGCTGCCACCTATCGGCTAGAGCATACGCTGGCAACGCCAGAAGCAACATGAGTAAGCCCAACTCAGCATGGTTGTTGTGACCATAGCCCCGACAAATTGCCTGATGAACCAACAGGCCGACCGCTCCCAAGGTACTGGACAGAATAAAGCCCCAACCCCGCGCTTGCCAGATACCCAAGGCTAAAGCTAACGCCGTAACCAACGTGAGAAGCCAACTAACACTCGGCTGTAGGAGGTAACTGATGACACTCTGCGGCAACCAAGCCAATGGGCCGGGAGGTAGAAAGTTTTCCACAGGGGCCATGCTCAAAGCCCCCAGCGGCTGAGTCAGCAGCGGAATGAAACCCACCGCCAGAATGGCTCGTCGCGTGCCGATTAAGGTCCTCTCTCCGGCCTGAGCATTGAACAGCGTCATGGCGCTACCTCAATTTGGCGGACCAATTGGCGGCTCGGCTTCTCTTCCGCCGAGGTCCACTCCATTCTTTCCACGGTGACTTGAGTGAACTCCTGCCCGCTTGCTTGCTCCTGCCAAGCCGCTAGGACACGCAACCAATCATCTGCCACCTTGGGCTGTTGTAACTCCTCTTTTAGCAAGAGGTCATTAAGCCGCATCCGTAGGCGCAGATGTCCCAAGGCCGGTTGGAGTGCGTTAACATCCAGCCGCACCGTTTCCCCCGTCGTTGTCCGTCCTATAATCTCCAGCCATTTAGCCGGAGCCTGAGCCTCCCGCCGGCAATACATGTTCCACTGCGTAAAGGGATAGGTTTGTCGACTTTCGCCTAGAAATTGGCCCACCAAGATGACGTAGCAAAATCCAAAAGTGACCAGAGCATGCGGCCACGGTAACCCGCGAAAATAAGCGCGCAGCGGCGTCGCCCACATCAACGCCACTAAGGTGACGAGTACGAGAAAAAAATTCGTCATGCCTAGGCAAAGAGAGTGCCTGCCCTTATCGATAGATTCCAGCCCTCGTTACGAAATAATTTGGCAGCGCTAGAGATGGCCTACTTCAACAAATTCCATCTCAAAATTGATCAGCTCTTGATCTCGAATTTTGACGAATTTTTCAAGGATAACGCGGAATCCCTTCTTCTCAAAGACGGGTTTTGCGCAGAGGTAAACGTCCACATAGACACGAGATAAACCACGTTTTGAACAGACCTCCAGAGCATGATCGTATTCCGAAGCCATAAAGCTACCGAAACAAAATGATGGAAAACGCGGAGCTGGGGGGATTCGAACCCCCGGTACACCTTGCGGCGTACGACGATTTAGCAAACCGTTGCCTTCAGCCACTCAGCCACAGCTCCAGATTGCCTGACCGTAAAGACGGTCCAGGTTTGAACAATTGATATTAGTGTAGATGCGGCCGGCTGCAAGCGCATTCCCACGCTTCCCTAGCTTTTTCGAGTCTTCGCTGCCCCAAATGGCTAAGGCCAAAGTACCCAAAAAATAAGCGCCAAGACTACCAGCAAGGCGATCCCCAACACCAGAAATTGATTGCGATCGCGTATCCGTTTATCGCGTTGTTGTCGAGGGGTGACTGAGGTTCGGTCTGACAGGCTTTCCCACTCTTCTTCGGCCCGCCAAACGGGTGGACCAGGTTCATGGAGTTCTTCTGGCTCTGGAGGATTTGCCGCTTGCTCCAATTCTCGCTGCAACTGCTCACGTTCTTGCTGTAAGCGCTGCATATTCTCTTGCAGCTTCTTCTTCCGCTCCTCGACGGGATCCGGTTTGCGGGAACCAAAAGAAAAAGCACCCATGCCGAGTCACCCAGAGAAAACCGGCCCACCCACCTTATGGTGCAGGCTGCGTACCAATATAGAGAATAATGACAACCAATGCCCCGACGAGGAGCAGCAAGAACAACATGAACGGCAAGGAGAAAGCAAACCCCGCTTTAATCATATCACTCATGCCCGCCGAAGACGTGGTGGCTTCTTCTTCCTCGGAGTATTCCGGCTCTTCGTGTCGTTGATGATCTTCCTGTAGCACGCTCAACCGAGTCCGGGCTTGGAGATGAGTGGCATTGGCCTTATCGATCACAGCTAGGGAGCGGGTCAACTCTTCGTGCAGGTTGTCGCTGCCCCAGTCTTCCGGCCGGATGCCCTTGATCTGGTCGAGTTGCTCCTGGAACTGCTGAAAGATGTTCTTGATCTGCTCGGCTTCGCGCTCCACTTCCACTTGCTGGCGTTCCAGCACTACAAGGCCGCGGGTTAAGCGCTCCACGACTTCTTCTTTACCTTCGTCAAACTCACTCTGCTTGCGGCCAAGCTCTTCCAGCTCACGCTGTTGTTTCTCCATCTCCTCCTGCTGGCGTTGGATTTCCAGGAGCTGGGATTGCACTTGCTGCCGCTTGTCATCAATTTCCTGCGCGCTTCGAGCTTTCTGGCCTGAGATTGGACTAGAACTCGTTGGGCCCGCGGGACGGGAGGAGGGCAACAGTTCGCCGGTTTCTTCCAATTCGGAAGTGGGCTCGTCGTCCGTCGGATCACGGTAGGTCTCGCTCATGACAATGCCTTACTACTAGGGCAGCACAATCTCGGTGCCAATCTTCAAATTACGATCATTCGCCAGAGTTTCCGGATTCGCCTCACGAATCCGCTTCATCACGGCGTTAATGTCGTTTTCGTCGGGGTAAAATTTGCGGGCAATCTTCCAGAGGCTATCTCCACTCTGTAAAACATAGGTCCGAGCAGGCGCGGCGGGCTTGGACTCTTCCCCGCCACCAGTAGCTTCTGCTTTAGCTTTTTCTTCCACCACCGCAGCCAAGACCGCGGGTTGGGAGGGATCCGCTTCCACTTCAGCTTCCGTCTCTGTTTCCGTCACTTCCATTGTCGCCTCAGAAGTAGCAGGCGTACTTTCTGCGACAGACGACTTCAAATCAGCCACTTGCTGCTTGAGGAGCTTATTCTCATTCTGTAAGCGAGTGATATTCTGCTGCAGCTCCAGGCTGTCTTGTGCCGTCGCGGCTTGGAAGGCTAGCTTGGCTTCCTGGCGGAACTTTTCGACGGTCTCGCGCCGATCCGACTCAGGCCGCGATTCCAAGTATTTGTTGTAGTGATAAATCGCGCTGACCGGATCATTCAGGCGATCGCTGTAAATCCGCGCCACTTCGTAGTGTGCCGTGACCACCTCGGGATTGGCCTGTAAAGCCTCCTCGTAAGCTTTTACGGCTTCGACAAAATTATTGTTCTGCAAGTGCATCTCCGCCTTGGCGAAGAAAGGATTCTCACTGTTCTCCTTGGCCAGATTGGGGTCTTGCTGATTACAGCCCGCCAGGAGCGCCAGGCCACTAAGCCCAGCAATAGCCAT
>CAWUJC010000113.1:0-7224 GCA_963922355.1 uncultured bacterium
AAAAGTGGAGGCGGGGGGAGTCGAACCCCCGTCCTAAAATCAGGCCCGGCCCGCATCTACAAGCTTAGCCCTGGCAACATTGTCGGGAGAAGCCAACGGCAGGGCGCGCAAACAACTCCGTAGCCGCCACGTTAAGTTCGTCGCGCGAGGTCGGCAGCCCACCCCGCGCACCGTCCGGCAAAGACACGCTGCCAGTCCCTAGCCGGAGTCGGGACCAGCAACGCTTGCGATTAGCCTAAAATTAGGCAGCAAGGGCTAGCTCGTTGGAGTCAGCATTTATTGTTTGGTTGAACAGACTTTTTATCGAGGAAGAACTGCTCATACCTCGGCTTGCAGCGAGCTTCACCAAACTTCAGTCGAAGCCAGTACGCCCCCTGTTGAGTCCACCACTATACGCGATTACGTCCGTCGAACGCAAGGATGAGAAACTCACCCCGATTACTCGATTGAAGCTTGAGTCATCTTTCTCGCAATTTTTACCTTGAATTACGTAATAGCCACAAATTTGTCACAATAAGTACTTTGTAATACGGTAAAGCCTTGTTAAATTGTTCCAAGAGCTAAGTGTATTACATAGCTTTTGTTGTTCTGTCTTCCAATCTAATAACCCGCACCTTCGTTATCCTCTGCCATGACTACATCCCGTCGCCAAGCCGCTCTCCAAGTTCGTCAAAATGCCGCTCAACTTGCCCATGACCGCGTCCATCCGGTCCATGTCGCCAACGGTGACGAACAGAAGTTTTCCTTGAAAAGAACCAACCCGTGTACGGGAAAGGTTGAAGTTAAGTCTTCCTACCTAGCTAGTTTCACCAAAGGCATGCCCCACAACCTGGACACGGGACTTGTCGAAGACCCGTCTGTTTTTGAGCAATTCGTCAAGGCGATCGACAGCGGCGACCCCCGCGATTTCAAGGACACGCCGCTTGGCCCAAGCGACCCCAAAAATCAATGGCTGTCGAAGAAGGCAAAGGGTGCCGAACTTCGGGCTTGGGAGAGTCAGAGTGCCGGTAACGCCTTCGACCTTGAGGGACCCGACGCCCAAGCCGTGACCATGCCTCCAGCCCCCGAACTTGGGAGCGATGAGCTGATCGCCGAAATGGCTGAAGTGTATCTCCATGCTCTGCTGCGCGACGAAGAGTTTACAGACCTACAAAAGCCTACGCATAAAGTTACCCTGGCCCCTGGCAAGACCATGACGATGAAACAAATTGCCAACCTGCTCAATAAGTTGGCTTGGTTTCAAACGGGTGAGGAATTTCATCCCCGAGGTGATGGTTTTGTCGTCGGCAACCTCTTTCGAGGCGTCACGCCCGGGGATGACGTGGGCCCCTACATCTCGCAGTTTCTTCTGGCGGGCAACTCCGGACTCATACCAGGAGATGTCGAGCCGATCCCCGGTGAGCCGAATCGCTCGCCCAAGAACGGCTTGATTGCCTACGGCTCGATCAACATTGATCAGCGAGTTCGCATGGCGAAAGAAAAGTTAGATTACATGACCACCTGGGATGAGTGGCTCGACGTGCAGCACGGCGCAAATCTAGCTGGTAGAGAAGACTATGAGAGCAAAACCCCGCGCCGCTTCATCACCAGCCCGCGGGACCTCGCCACCTATGTGCACTATGATGCCCTCTACGAAGCGTACCTGAATGCCTGCCTCATCATGATTGGTCAGCGCGTGCCGCTGGACCCTGGACTTCCTTTTCAAGAACCCGATGTGAAGGATCATCAGTTCGGTTTCGCCCTCTTCGGCGGGCCGCACATTCTCTCCCTGGTGACCGAGGTAGCGACCCGGGCGCTCAAGGCCGTACGTTTCCAGAAGTTTAACGTACATCGCCGGATGCGACCGGAAGTCCTCGCCGCCCGCCTGTCCGTTGCCAAGGAGGGTGCGCACAAGGAATTGCAAGTGCCCGAGCTCCTTAACATGCTGCCGACGACCAAAACTGATCCAAACGCAGCCTTTGCAGACATTCTCGACCTCGTGGCGAAGAAAAATGGAGGATCGGGGCGCTTCGGAAATAATAACTACCTACTGCCCATGGCCTTTTGCGAAGGCTCCCCCATGCATCCGGCCTACGGCGCGGGGCATGCCACGGTGGCCGGAGCCTGTGTCACCATCCTCAAAGCCTTCTTTAGTCACGGTCATCCTCTGGACCTCACCGGTAGCGCCAGTGATGCTTTTGTCCCAGTAAAAGAAGGTGCCTCGCTCAAAACCACGAAGGTGGTCGACGCCTATGGGCAACCTCGTCAATTGACCGTGGAAGGCGAACTCAACAAGTTGGCCTCCAATATCTCAATTGGCCGTGATTGGGCCGGCGTCCACTACTACAGCGACTACCTCGAATCCATCCGCATGGGTGAGCAGATTGCCCTGGGCATCCTCGAAGAGCAGAAACTTACTTACGGCGAAAACTTCTCCATGACGGTACCGCTCTACGATGGCGGTGTGGTGCGGATCTAAGACCTCGGGCCAGCTTAAAGAGCCTGAGTATAAATTCCCCTTCATTTGCGATGGCCTGACCACGCGATGAAGGGGAAAGAGGTAGTTTTTGCGAAATTAGGGAGGATCGCTTTATCAACCTCTCTACCTTCCCTCATCAGCCATCCTAACGGGGTATATCACGCTGCTAATACCTGCAAAAAAGTAGCCTCGGGCCGATTGACCCGGCCTGCCCATTAGGATAGCTTCCCGGTGTGAGTATCTCTCCTGAACTTCCTCCCGCGCAAGCAGCTAAGGCGACGCCTTTGGTGTCCGGCCTGCCCGTGGTCGGCCAAAAGCTCGACCTCAAGCAGTACTTTGCTGGGGTGAAGCCCGACTTGCTGGACGTTGAAGAGCGCATCAAGCGCCAGGCGCGTGAGTTCGACCCGGCCATCCTCGGGTACATCGAGTATGCCCTGGAGAGCAAAGGCAAGCGCATCCGCCCGGCCCTCGTCCTCCTCATGGCCCGAGCTACGGGAGGGATCGATACCACCCCGCGTGCCGGACACGCGAATCTGGCCGTCATCGTCGAGATGATCCACCTCGCCACCCTAGTGCACGACGACATCATGGACGGTGCCACCAAACGCCGCGGCCAACCGACCGCCGTCGCCAAATGGGGCGCGGAACTGAGCGTCCTGCTCGGTGATTGCCTCTTTGCCCACGCCCTTAAGCTCTGCACCCATTTCGAAGAAGTCGAAATCAACCGCGCCATCGCCGATGCCTCGCGCGAAGTCTGCTCGGGCGAAATCCTCCAAACGCAGCGCCGCTTCGACCTCAAGCTCACCATTCCCGAATATCTGAAGATCATCTCGATGAAAACGGGGGCGCTTTTCCGGGTTTCGACCGAGCTGTCGGCCTTCATCAACATGGAGAAAGGCATCACCGAAGAGCAGCGCCAAGCCGCGCGGGTCTATGGCGATTGCCTCGGCCTTGCTTACCAGATTTACGACGACTGCCTGGACATTGCCGGAACGGAAAATTCCATCGGCAAGACCACCGGCACTGACTTAGAAAAAGGTAAGCTCACTCTCCCGCTCCTCCACGTGCTCCAGCAGGACCTCGGCGCGGAGAAAGACGCCATCGCGGCCATGATTCTCCACGGCAACGAGTCGGACCGGCAAAAGCTTCTCCAAGTCGTCCTGGAGCGCGGTGGCCTCAAATACTCGGTCCGCAAAATTCAGACCTATCTGGAGGAAGCCGTCCGTGCCCTCGACCTCCTCCCCCCCGGCGAGTTCCGCGAAGCCTTGCAGGGCATCCCCTCCGCCCTCATCAGTCACGTCGGCAATCTGGCGAAGTAGGGATTCTCCCCAACTTTCGCTCGGCATCACGCCCGAGTCGCTGCAAACTCACAAGGTGCAGGAAACCCAGTCTTCCCATTACGCCTTACTCCGCATCTTTGGAATCCTGTATTGTATGCTGGCAATCCTATCTAGCGTTTTAGCTTTCTCCGTTTGTGTGATCACGATTCCTCTTTTTAATGGGAACTATTATCACTCTCTCACCACTCCATTTAATATCTACGAATGGTTATGGCTTGCCTATGCTGTCGGCGGTAGCTTGACCGCAACTATCCTTTATTGGCTGACCACATATTCCCTTTTCTACAACCGATACTACAACTTCTGCTTCGTTATGGCGGTATTGACCTGCCTTCTCTTTCCGTTGGGCACCTTCCTGGGGATTGCTACAATAGTGCTATTACTATCGAACAAGACTAGAGTTATATTTTCTCAAAGTAGGCTGAGTCAGGCGGTATAATCATTCTCAGATGTCTTGTCTTCAAACGGCAACTTTCGCTCGGCATCACGCCCGAGTTGCGGCAAGATCACGGTATGGATGCGCCGCCGCCTGTGCCCACTAGCCCCGAGACAACCTCGCCTCGTTCCCAGGAGATCATCGACACCGAGCATCTTCGCCTGCTGGCGATTTTCCATTACATCGTCGGCGGAATGACCTGCCTCTTTGCTCTCTTCCCCCTGCTGCATGTCATCATGGGGTTAATGATCATCAATAACCCTGATTCTTTTCGCCCTCCCGAAGGTGAAGTCGCTCAAGAAGACTTCCAAGCGATCTTTGGCTGGTTCTTTGTGATCATAGGTGGAAGCTTTATCCTTATTGGCCAGATTGTTGGCATCCTCATCGTCGTTGCTGGCCGCAATCTCCAGCGTTGGCGTAACCACACGTTCTGCTTGGTCATCGCCTGCCTGGAGTGTGTGATCATTCCCTTCGGCACGGTGCTGGGCGTTTTCACCATTCTCGTGCTGAACCGCGAAAGCGTTAAGCGGCGGTTTGAAACGACGTAATTCAACCAGAAACAGTTTCAGCGAATGACATCGCCAACTGCTCCCCTACCCGTGACCTTTCGCATCCTCAAAGGTGTGGGCTATGTCTACCTTGTTCTCGGCTACCTCATTGGCGGCATCATCACGCTCAGCCTTATTTCCCTGATTTTCGCCATGCTTGCTGGAGTCTTGCCGGTGTTACCCGGGCAAGAAATAGTCATGAAAAATTACTCTGCCCCGCCTACTACCTACACCTGGGTCAGCACCTGGATTTCCTTTGCCTTGTGCCTGCTCGTTATCGGCTTTGGCCTCCTTTATATCTTCCTTGGCTACGGCCTGATCCATTTGCAGAGCTACCGCCTCTGCCTCGCGGTGGCTATCCTGAGCCTGCTGGCATTCCCCATTGGGACGTGCCTCGGCGCGCTGACCTTATTGCTCCTCCCCCAAGGCCCAGTAAGCGAAAAATTTCGCGCCAACGACGAAGCAAGCAGCTCCACCAACGCTTAGCTAATCGCTTTTTGGCGCAGGAGGTGGTCGGTCAGGACCAGACGGGCCATGGAATCGACCATCGGGACCGCGCGCGGCAGGACGCACGGATCATGACGACCGCGGGCCTTCAGCGTCGCTGCCTTGCCCTTCGTGGTGACCGTTTTCTGCGCCTGGGCAATCGTGGCCACCGGCTTGAAGGCGACGCGGAAAAAGATGTCCTCGCCGTTGGTGATGCCGCCTTGAATCCCGCCGGAACGATTCGTCTTCGTCCGCACCTTACCGCCGCGAATGACGAAGGCGTCGTTGTGCTCCGAGCCTTTCAGCGTCACCCCGCTAAAGCCCGAGCCGATCTCAAATCCCTTGCTGGCGGGTAGGCTCATCATGGCCTTGGCTAGATCGGCTTCCAGCTTGTCAAAGACTGGCTCGCCCAACCCGGCGGGCACGCCACGAATGACACAAGCCACGATACCGCCCAGGCTATCGCCCGACTTGCGGGCCGCCTCGATCTGACGAATAACCTTTTCCGCTTCTTTGCCATCGGGCCAGCGGACGATGTTACCTTCCACATTCTTGTAGCGAACCTTGGCCGGATCGGCGCTCGCCACCGTCTTGCCCACTTGCTTGACGAAAGCCACCACCTCCAACTTCGGCGCGATCTGCTTGAGAAGGAGCTTGGCCACCGCGCCACCGGCCACACGCCCGATGGTCTCACGCGCGCTGGAGCGACCGCCGCCTTCCCAGTTGCGGATGCCGTACTTCGCCTGGTAGGTGTAGTCGGCGTGCGATGGCCGGAACATGGTCTGCATTTCCGTGTAGGCCTCGGGGCGCTGATCCTTGTTCGGCACCCAGACCGAAATCGGAGTACCCAAAGTCTGGCCCTGAAAAACGCCGGAGAGAATCTGGCAGGTGTCGGTCTCCTTGCGCGGCGTCACAATTTTACTCTGACCCGGGCGACGTCGATCGAGTTCGTACTGGATGTCCTCGGCGCTGAGTTCCAGGCGCGGCGGGCAGCCGTCAATCACGACGCCCACACCGCCGCCGTGGCTTTCGCCCCAGGTGGTAATGCGGAAAAGATGGCCAAAGGTATTCGGCATAATGGTATTTGGTAGGTCGGCCATCAAACCGCAAAAGCCTCTCAGCCACAAGACAGAAGCGAAAAACCTTTGGCCCTTCCTCCGGGTTTCGTCTAGTTTGCGGGATGCGTAGTTTGGTTCTCCTTGGCATGATGGGCTCCGGCAAATCCACTGTCGGTCGGTGGGTGGCCGAACAGCTTCACCTGCCTTTTGTCGATACCGACCAACTGATCGTCGACGCCGAGGGGCAGAGCATTCCGGAAATCTTCGCTGCCTCCGGCGAGGAACACTTCCGTCAATTGGAACGCAAGCTTGTCCGCCAAGCCGTCGAAGGAAGCGCCGCGGTGATCAGCCTGGGCGGCGGTGCCTTCATGGATGTGGAAACCCGCATGCTGATCAAGGAAGAAGCGACCAGTATTTACCTCAATCCTGGTCTGCAGGAACTGATCAAACGCGTCGGCGATGGTGCTACTCGCCCGCTGCTTTCGGGGAAGGACATCCCCGCCACGATGAAAGCGAAGCTAAAGGAACGCGGCCCCGTTTATGCCGAGGCGGACTACACGCTTCGCACCGGTGGGATGACACCCGAGCGCGTCGGCTTCGACATCCTCACCCTGCTTAATGCCGTGCCTGGACAAGAAGGCTAAATCCGGATGAAGACCCGCGCCTCTCCAGCTTCCAAGGCAGAGCGCGTGAAGGCGCTGGCCCGAACCCAAGGTTTCGACACCGTGGGCCTCACCTCGGCCAATCCCAGCCAATGGGCGGACTACTACCGCCAATGGACCGACGAGGGGCGGCACGGCGAGATGGCTTGGCTAGCGCGCGATCCAGAGCGACGCTCCGATCCGCGGGTCGTCCTGCCCGGTGCACAAAGCCTGATCGTGGTCGGCCTCAATTATTG
>CAWUJC010000114.1:0-7219 GCA_963922355.1 uncultured bacterium
TCATCTTCTTCTTTACGCAATCGTTTGAGAAGTGATTTGGCCTGATCTTTCAGGTGTTTGAGGTTGGCGTTCTCCGGGAGGGAGAGTTGTTGATAGCCTTTTGGGTTTTCAGGGTTGGTCATTTTAGGCCTCCATGCATTTGATGTCTGGGTCCGCCAGCAGACAGCATAAAGGTTGCTGTATTGTAATATGTAGTAAGGTGGAGTAACTCCTTCCCGCGGACCCGGATGCGCCCTGAACGCAGTTGCACCATGCCCCGATCCTCACCGTGAGGCAAGCGAATTAGCCTGCCGCCTCCTTCAACTCAGCAGACGTTTTAGCACCACGCGCTCGCAACCATTCCTCACAGGTCGGATGACCATGCATGATGGTTTCATCTAGAGGGGTGGTGCCCACCACACTGATCATGTTGATGTTCGCTCCACGCTCCACAAGGTACGACATACAATCTTGCTGACCGTTCATGCTGGCCACACAGAGCGCCATATCCGCCTCGGCTTTGCCATCGCTGGTGCTGTCTCGATGGGGCATATCACCATACGGATTGTGGAAAGAACCATCCTCGCGGTAAAAGCTCTTCACTAAATCCAGGCGCCCAGCACCGGCCGCCAGCGGCAGGTCAAACTTAGCGCCATGCTCGATCAGGTATAATCCACTCCGCACGTTGCGGAAGATGATCGCATCGACCAGCGGCGTGCCATTGCCGATACAGCCGCCGTCCATGTTAACGTCGGCACCGGCTTCGACTAGCGCCTTCACAACGGCCACACCTTCGTCGGAATCTCGCTCGGCACTACAAGCCCAGTGGAGCGGCGTCTCGGTGTGTGGCATGTTCTCCGCACGAGCATTGACGTCCGCCCCGGCTTCGACCAAGACGCGGATGACTTCCGCGCGGTTCGGCATGTTGCCGGGCCAATCCGTTGCATAATGGAGCGGCGTGCGACCGTTACTTCCCAGGCGGTGGTTGACGAACTCAGGATGTTCCGTGAGCCATGCTTTCAACTTCTCAATGTCACCTCTGCGGATCGCCTCAATGCCCGGCATATAGAGCGCGGCCTCTTTCAAGAAGGCACCGATCTCCGGCTGGTTCATGTACTCGGCCCAGCCGTTAGCGTCGCCCTCCCAAAGCTTATCTTTGATGGTGGTGTCAGCTCCGCGCGTGACTAGCGTTTCGACCGCCTCCAGGTGCCCGGCAGAAATGGCATTGTGCAGCGGCGTGGCATGCGCGTGGGCTCCCTCGGGATTAAAATCGTTCGGATCGACACCTAGATCAACCAGGATGCGGCAAGCACGTGACTGCCCGTTGATCGCCGCCAAAGCCAGCGCCCGACGACGGGCTTCCTCGTCCGCCTCGGGCAACAGCTCTTTCATCCGATTCGTTTCGCCTAACGCAGAGCAGGCACTGATGTCCATCGGCGCGCCAAGGCGGATGAGCGTTTGGGCGGCTCCCATTTCCTGATTGGCTAGAGCACTGTCGAGGCAGTCTGGACTTGCTCCAAGCTCGACCAGCGTTTCCAGCAAGGTCTCTTGCACACCGCATTCCCGCGGCACTTTACCGGATGCCACCAAACTCGTGGTGTAATTGAGCTGAGCGCCGAGTGATTTCACCCCGTTGGTCCGTGCCAAATCCACCAAGGTGCGCGTGACTTCAGCGATATTCGCAGGAAGCTTGCCGTTGCGAACGGGGTTCTCGGCCACATGCCAGAGCACGTAGGGATGGGCGAAGTAGTCTCCATGCTTGGAACCATCCTCGGCACTCCGCATCGCCAGGATACCTGGCCTCTCTTCAATCAATTGCCGGAGCTCGTCCACCGCCCCTTGGTCGATGAGTTCGACCGCTCGAACAAACTCGGCTTGGTGATGCTCTTCTACGTGGGACTTCAGCTCCGCCCAATTGGCAAAGCCGTATTCGCGAGCCACCACCAAGAGCGCATCCTGCAAACCAAAGCTCATGGCGCGGATGTCTTCAGGGGACTTCCCTTTGGCTTTGGGGAAGTGCTCGCCAATGCGGCGGGTGGCTTGGGGTTCGGCTCGGCGGAAGCTCCGCAGGAGCAATTTTGCCTGGCCTTTGAGGTGATCGAGGTGCGCTTTGCGCGGGAGTTCTTGGGTACTCATAACCGTCCTTTCCTTTGTGTTAATGCCCGGTCTGCATGGCAGGCAGGAGAGTTCGGTTCTCGAATTCTAGATGTGGAAAAATTGGTGGACTAGGTCCTTCCCGCAGACTGGAAGCTCCCAAGCGAGCGTTAAGCAAAGCCTGAATCTCTGACTCGGAACTGTCAAGACTCCGAGCCTACCAACTAGAAAACACGAAGCGCTTAAACCAACTCGGCGTCTGTCATGATTTCAACCAAAGCCGGACCCTGGTGCGCCAGCGCCTTCTGCGTCGCTTCTTCCATCTCCGCGGCGTTGGTGACGCGAAGGCCCATCGCACCACAAAGCTCGGCGTACTCGGCAAAATTCGGGTTCTGGAGGTCCGTCTTCCAGACCGGGAATTCTCCGGCCCGCTGCTCTTTGCTGATCTTCCCGAGCTGAGCATTGTGGAGCAAGAAGTGGCAGATGTTCATGTTGTATTTGACGGCCGTGAGCAGCTCCATCATGTACTGGCCAAAGCCGCCGTCGCCGGAAATGGAAACAACCTTGCGGCCCTGCCAAGGCGAGCCCTCCTCCGTCGTGGCGGCCCAAGCCCCCATGGCGGCGGGGAGACCAAAACCGATCGAACCGAGGTAACCGGACATCAAGACAGCCTGCTGGCCGCTCGCTTCAAAATAGCGCCCGTAACTGTAGGTGTTGTTACCCACGTCCACGGCCATGATGGCATCTTCCGGCACGTGACGGTTCAAAGCGTCAAAGACGAGCGAGGCACTAAGCCCCTTGCCCCGATCATCCTTTAAGCGGCGCTGTTTTTCTTCCCGCCAGATTTTCCAGCGGGCGGCGACGTCACCCGCCATGTTAAGCTCGGCGGCAGGCAAGGCTTCTTCCAGCAACTTGACCGTCACGCCGATTTCGCCCCAAACGGGGGTCGAAACTGAGTGGAACTTGCCCAGGTGCATCGGGTCAAAATCAATTTGGATCGTCTCTTTGTAAGAAGAAATCCCAGTGTGGTTGGAGAAGGAGGCACCGATCACGATCAGTAAGTCGGCCTCGTTCATCAGCCAACTGGCGATCGGCGTACCGCTCCGGCCGAGGACTCCACCGCCCAGCGGATGATGGTCGGAGACAATGCCCTTGCCTTTGAAGGTGGTGACCATCGCGGCGTCGATTTTCTCCGCAAACTGGATGATGGCCTCCGCGTGGAAGCGCGCCCCGTGGCCCAGGACAATCAGTGGCCGCTTGGCTTGCTTGATTTTCTCGATCGCTTCGGCCAGCGCTTCGGCGGGGGGGCTAATCGTCAGCGGCGTCAAGCGACCTTGCGGGCCACCGGCTTCGGCACCTTCAGGGGCGTCCAGTTCCTGCACCTCGTTGGGGAGAATGAGGGCGCTGACCTCTCGTTGCAGGATGGCGTTCTTCATCGCCAAGTTGACCAGCTCCGCGTACTTGCTGCCGTTGAGTACGGTCTGCTTCCAGCCGGCGACGTCATTAAAGGCTCCGGCCAAATCCACTTCCTGGAAGGCACCCGGCCCCAAAACCTGCGTGTCTACCTGTCCGGTCAGCGCCAACAAGGGCGAGCGGTCGACCTTGGCATCATACAAGCCGGTCATCAGATTCGTCGCCCCAGGCCCAGCGATGGTAAAGCAGGCGGCAGGCTTGCCCGTCAGTTTTCCGTAGGCCGAAGCGGCAAACGCGGCGGCCCCTTCGTGTCGAATACCGTAAAACGAAAGCTTCCCCGCCTCTTCCTGGCGGCGAAGGGCATCAGCCATGCCGAGGTTGGAATGGCCGACCATGCCCCACACATGCTTGATGCCCCAGTTCACCATGGTCTCGGCCATGACATCGCTGGTCGACCGCACATGCGGCACCTCTTCTTCAATGCCGACGTAGATGCCATCTTCGCGCTCCTCCAACTCGTATTTGTGGAGGCCGCCGTCCTCAAACCCGCCGGGCGACTTGCCGGTGATGGGGTCGAAGTCCCAGCCATGCCAAGGGCAACGCAAGACGCCCTTTTCGATCGTCCCTTCCCCCATCGGGCCGCCTTGGTGCGGACAGCGGTTACATAGAGCACTGTACTGACCTTCAACATGAGTCAGGGCAATACTGTGGTCACCGGCCTGCACGGTGGTGACGCGGCCTTCGGGTAAGAGGTCCTTGTCGGCAACTTTGTGCCAAACGAGTTGACGATCCATGGTCGGCATAGCTGGGAACGTTTCAGATTCGTGCGATTATCCGTGGTAGAGCGAGTAGTAGCGCTCATGCACGATCTTGCCATCCTGCCAATGCTGGACGGCCACCTGGTTGCCTTGCTTGTGGCCATACTCGGCATGTTCAAAGTCCAGGAACCACTCGGTCATGGTCACGTTCTCGCCCACGGCTTCGTTTAAGATGCGGGCGTCGTTCCACTTTTCCACGCCTTTGAGGAAGACTTCTTCGCGCTCGATGTTCTCTTGCAAGGTCGAGGCGACTTTCATGTTGCCTTCGTACACTTCCACCGTGTCGGCATAGTAGGTTTCCATGCACTGGCGCCAGTTTCCGGCCATGAGGAGGGCGTTGAATTCAGTTAAGGTTTGGGGAGTCATGGTTGTCTCTTTCTTGGGTTGGGGTTGTTGGTTGTTCTGGGTTGAGAATCAATTCAGGGAGACGCCGGCGTAGGGAATCCCCGTCAGGTGAGCCATATCGCGGTGGTAGGTGCTTAAATCCTCCAAGCAAAATTCGTTGAGGTGGGCATGCCCACAGGCTCGAGCCATGACCTGCATCAACTCGATCGTGGCTTCGAAGAAGTTCTTCAGTTGCAGCGCACTCTTCTGGATGTTGAGTCGAGCGCGGAGGTGATCCTTCTGCGTGGTGATTCCCACCGGGCAGTTGTTGGTGTTGCACGCCCGCATGGCAATGCAGCCAATCGCCTGGATGGCGGAATTACTCACCGCAATGGCGTCCGCGCCCAAGGCCAAAGCCTTGAGAAAATCCGGTGCGGTGCGTAAGCCGCCGGTGATGATCAGGCTCACGCCTTCCGCTTCGCGCCGATCCAGGTGACGGCGGGCACGGGCCAAGGCGGGAATCGTCGGCACGGAGATGTGATCGCGGAAAATGAGCGGAGCCGCTCCGGTTCCGCCGCCCCGGCCGTCCAGAATGATGTAATCGGCTCCCGCCTCCAGCGCGAAATCGATGTCACGCTCAACCTGCTGGGCAGAGAGTTTGTAGCCGATCGGAATGCCGCCGGAGACCTCGCGAACGCGCTCGCTGAAGGCACGGAAAGCGTCCACCGAATCCAGCTCTGCAAAGCGAGGGGGCGAGATCGCATCCTGGCCTTCCTTCAAGCCGCGAACTTCCGCGATCTTACCCTGGACCTTGGCCCCTGGGAGGTGGCCGCCGGTTCCGGTCTTCGCCCCCTGGCCGCACTTAAAGTGAAAGGCCTGGACCCGCTTGAGTTTATCCTCACTGTAACCAAATTGGGCGCTGGCCAGCTCATAGAGGTAGCGGGAGTTCGCAGCTTGCTCTTCGGGTAGCATTCCGCCCTCGCCCGAACAGATGCCGGTGCCGGCCATTTCGGCACCCACCGCGAGGGATTCCTTCGCCTCGGCCGAAAGCGCGCCAAAGCTCATGTCCGAAACAAAGAGCGGTATGCTGAGCACCAGCGGCTTCTTTGCCTTGGGGCCGATGACGGTTTCGGTACCGACTGGATCATCGTCAAACAACGGCAAACGATGCAACTGGCCGGTCAGGAGTTGGATGTCGTCCCACTTGGGTAGCTCCGGTCCAGGGACCCCCATCGCACCGACCGGGCCGTGATGGCCGACCTTGCTCAAGCCGTACTTGGCCAGATGCTGGATTTCTTTGACGGCTGGCTCGTCCGAAGTGCCGTGGAGATCGGCGTATTCGCCCAAGTACTCATCCCGGTTGTAAGCTTGTGGATTCGCCTTGGCCCAGTCCGCGATTTCGTCGGCATCCACCAGCAGCTCATCGTCTTCAATCCAGGAGCTAAATTTGTGGAGAACTTCCTCGTTGTTGTACTCGCTCACTCCCGTGTCGTAGCGGTAGTCCCAGTAGTGCACGCCGCAGACAAGATTGTCGCCCTCGACGTAGCCGTCCGACATCAGCGCCCCTCGGTGCTGGCAACGCCCGTAAAGCACCGAAACCTCTTCGTCATAGCGCACAATGACGAGGTCGACATTTTCAACCAACGCGTAGGTGGGCTCGCGGTCGGGCAACGTAGAAAATTTAGCGATGGATTGTTTCTTCATGAAATAAATGCGGGGGCAATAAACTCTAAAGTGTCTTTACGTCAAGATATGTGTAGCCAGAATTTTGGATGACCGTAATGGTGAGGGCAGTTGAGTTTAGCGCGCTTAGTTAGCTCTGATTGTCAGTTAATTAGCGCTGGATTGAACACATCGTTCA
Source organism: uncultured bacterium (assembly GCA_963922355.1). Taxonomy (GTDB): domain Bacteria; phylum Verrucomicrobiota; class Verrucomicrobiia; order Methylacidiphilales; family UBA1321; genus CAWUJC01. Next base: position 6,490 of record CAWUJC010000114.1, read on the forward strand.
CCCGCGCCTACGAGTCAAATGCTTGACGCCAAGAAAATGCACTTCGTTCGAAATTCCGAACAAATCATCCAACCCACCCCTGGAAATTTGCGCCGAGTTAATGGTTCTTTGTAACGGAGCTTGCTCCCCTTTGCTTCCAGGCGTAGACCAGAAAGATGCCCACGGGTCCATCCCCTCATCATCATTGGCTGAGACTTCTGGCTATCGTCCTGCCCATCCTCATCTTCATGGGGGCGTATTACTTCGTCACCACCCTCAGCGACAAAACCTCCTGGCAGCCGCTCATTCTTCCGCCGAGTGAAGCGCAGAAACTAGCCGCGCAAAATAAGTCGCCGAATCTGGCCGAACTCGATGCCGATCTGGAAAACGACCCGTATCTGGCCACCGTCCAGCCGATTTTCACTGCCAGTTGCATCGCCTGCCACGGCTGCCTCAACTCTCCCTGTCTGCTCAAACTGACCAGCTACGACGGCCTGATGCGGGGCGGTCGCAAGGAAAACCCGGACGGCCCGCACATCTGGCCGGAGGAACCCGTGCGGATGAACGACGCGGTTGACCTCCAAGCCTGGCGAGCCCGGGGCTTCCATCCCGTCGTTGAACAAGAAGGCGGTAGCGCCGAACGTGTCGCGCAGTCCGAGCTGCTCGCCATGGTGGCAGCGGGCAAGCCCGCCGGATTCGATCGCCAGGCGATTCAGCCCCTTTACCAGCGCCGCGACAGTCACGACTGCCC
>CAWUJC010000115.1:0-7215 GCA_963922355.1 uncultured bacterium
TGATTGGTGTGTCAGAAATGGATTTCCCCCATATCGCTTGGGTAATCAATTAATGGGACAGGTCCTATCAGAAAGACAGGGGACTTATGCCAGTGTTGTCACTGCAATAAAACAAAGCGTAGACCCTGGTAAGCTCATATCCCCAGGAAAATACCAATAGCTAAGAAGTAGCGTCGCTACTTCTTAGCAGCATAATCACGACGCAACTTGAGTTCGGCAGCAATAAGGGGTTCTCGGCCCTTTTCGACGTGCTCTAGAATGCCTTCGACACAATCCGCTACAACCTGAGCTGGTGTTCTACCCAATTCCTTACCAAGTTTTTCGATCTTCTTGTAGGTCTCTTCGCTAAGGGGGCAGCTACGGCTGGATGTCCCATGCATCGTAGCTTCTCGGATCATGTTTCGCACCATGGCAGAAACTGTAGGAAATTCATCGGTTGCGTTTATGCACGCATTCAGGGATTCGGCTTCCGACTCCGTCAATCGGACCCGTAACATTTCACCTTTTATTTGACCGCGTTTTAATATTCTTCTCATCTCGTTAATAATACACAAACGTCTCGTAATACGCAAGTACCATAGCGTGCTACGAACAGCTTGGCTATAACGAACTGCAGTTCTCCAAATAGTACTGTCGTATTATTTGTGCTAAAAGAGCTGATTGTATCACAAATTTGAAAAAGTTTTAGTCATTACTTCGCTCGCTTGATAGTGAGCTATAGTCTGGCTAAGCGCTACGATACTCGAACCTTAGCAAGCGTATTCATTCCTTTTACCCTTACACGCAGAGAACAAGCTGAGTCATTATAAGCGGATTCTAGGTAATACGATTACAAAGTAATGCTACAGATGTGTCTTGTTAATGCAATGCCGGGGTACAGTTGAGCATTTTTTCCTTGTTGCGTTCCCATTTTGTGTCTACTCATCAATAACGTAGATCAAATGAAATGATCCAACAGAACTATACAGTATTCAACGTAAGTCCCTATTCATTATGAGATTAAGATTCTATTGCTTGCTAGCCATATTCTTTTCGCTTTTAGGGTGTGACCCAGCAAAACGAGAAGTCAAGGAAGTGTATTTAATGCGATTACTTGAGGCTATAGCTGAACAGGAAGGCCTAAATCTGATCGCTGCACCAGGTGATGAAAAAGCCAAAATAGGTGTTGTGTATAAGCTAGAATCCCCCCAAAACAAATCGGATTTGGCTTCCTACCGTAAAAAGGGAACTCCTGTGAAGCCACTTTATTCTTCTGATGGGGTTAGAATTCCGACTGACCACCTAAATCTCATTAGCAAAAGAAAGTACACAATAACCCAATCCAATGTTAAGTATCTGCTCGGGGATCTATCTGATCTTATCCGCGCTTCAGAGATCAAAGTAAGTGCAAAAGCACTTCGCCAAGCGATCACTGCTATGGGTATCTCTTTTCGGGTTGAAGTATGGGCTTTTGATGAAAAGCGACTACGTGAATTACTAAGACAACAGGGCTATGCTAATTTCCCAGTTCCGGAAGGTGCTAATGGTATTTTTACATCCCACATCGTTGCAAGGATCTCAGATTTCAAGTATAATAGAACTTCATTATCACAGACGAGTGGTGAATTGGCTCTAAAACTAGTTGACGTTTTTGAAGCCAACTTTAAAGGCATGGGGGCGGATATTACTGCCACTGTTACCGAGCGTGATGGCTCGGCAGTTTTCGCCTTTTATCCTGTTATCATTAAGTGGAGGCAATAGATAGATCAAGTTGTACAGCAATTTACTATTTATGTAAAATACTTGGAATGAGCACTTAACGAGCTCTCATTTCAGTAACTTACCGGAAGGCTCAGGATAATTCTTTACGTGGGCGGACTTTCAGTTTCCGCCATCGAGTATCTTGGGCCATTACCAAAAAAATTGACGCAATCGCAGATGCCATCCGGCATAATTTTGGATTCGACACTAAACACCTTGAAACCGTTCCCGTCCACGAGGTTTTCCAGCACAAGACCATGTGGAGAGGAAACGTCGAGGTCTTTGAGAGTAAACACTCTCCTGGTACCTGCCGAGCCTATGGCTGGGCCTACGCTGATATTGAAGACGCCCTAAAACCGCGATCACCACGGTCTTAGGCATTGATCCCATCAAGAGTGCTCAAGACGCGGTGAAAACAGCAATATGTGCTCAAACCAGGGAGCAGTAACGAGAGCATTCCTATGAGGAGGTCGCTCCACCATATTCTGTGTCTTATTGGCTCGCCTGCTCGAAGGCACCCTATGGCTTTGTCATCGTGGACTTGGCTGCCGCAAATCCGATGGCTAGGCTGATTATCACCATCTCGCTACAGGGGCACACTCTACCAGAGGTATGGCCTACAGGTAGATGGTTTAGCTTTTGCTAACTGGAACCACTTTAAGAGCAACCACCAGGTATTGATGAACGAGATTATTTGTCCCCATTGCGGGAAAGCCTTCAAAATCGATGAAGCCGGATATGCCGACATCCTCAAGCAAGTCCGCAACAAAGAATTCGACGCTGAGCTTCACGAAAGGCTGGAACTGGCAGAGAAGGATAAGGCCAATGCCGTGCAGCTAGCCGAGCAGAAAATCAGCAATCGGCTGCAAAGTGAAAATCAGGAAAAAGAGGCGGCAATCAAGGAGCTAAAAGCTCAGTTAGAAGCACGCAAAACCGAGCAGGAATTGGCAGTCAATACCGCGGTTATTGCCGTGGAAAAAGAACGTGATGAACTCCTGAATCAGTTGGAGCAAGCCAAGAGTGAGAAGGCCAGTGCAATCGAGCATACCGAGCAAAAAGTTGGCAGCGCACTACAGACTGAGATCCAGGAACAGAAGGCCATCATCCAAGAGCTCAAAGGTCAGTTGGAAGCCGAAAAAACAGCCCAAGAACTTGCTGTACAAAAAGCGGTCACCGACCTGGAGAAGGAGAAAAGCGACCTCCAAAACCAGTTAAACCAGGTCAAAGCCGATGGCGAAAGTGCCTCCAAGCTGGCTGAAGTTGAAAAACAGAGGGCATTACAAGAATCCGTATCCACCAAGGAAAAGGAGATTCAGGAGCTAAAGAATCAACTGGAAACCAAGGAAGTCAGCCAGAAGCTGGCGATCACCGAGGCAGTTAGCGCTGTCGAGAAACAACGCGACACCCTCCAACACAACCTTGACCAAGCCACTCTCCAAAAGCAGGTAGAGGAAAAGGCCCTCCGGGAAAGGTACGAGACACAGCTTAAGGATCGGGACGAGGCCATTGAACGTCTCAAAGATCTCAAGGCCAAGCTTTCCACCAAGATGGTTGGAGAAACACTGGAGCAGCATTGCGAAACGGAATTTAACCGCATCCGAGCCACCGCCTTTCCTCTGGCCTACTTTGAGAAGGATAACGATGCCTCCTCTGGGAGCAAGGGTGATTACATCTTCAAGGACATGGATGAATCAGACACAGAGATTGTGTCCATAATGTTCGAGATGAAGAACGAGAATGACACCACCGCCACCAAGAAGAAGAACGAAGACTTCCTCAAGGAGCTTGATAAAGACCGCACAGAAAAGGGCTGTGAATACGCCATCCTGGTGTCACTCCTGGAGCCGGAAAGCGAACTCTACAACACGGGGATCGTCGATGTGTCTCATCGTTACGAGAAAATGTACGTCATCAGGCCGCAATTCTTTATCCCCATCATTACACTGCTTAAAAACGCCGCCTTGAATTCCTTGAGCTACAAGAATGAACTCGCGCTGGTGAAGGCTCAGAACATCGACGTGACAAATTTCGAATCTGACCTTGAGAAGTTCAAGAACGCCTTCGGAAGGAACTATGAACTCGCCTCAAACCATTTCCAGAAGGCGGTCGATGAAATTGATAAGTCCATCACCCATCTGCAAAAGACCCGGGATAGCCTTCTTAAGTCAGAAAACCAACTGCGCCTCGCCAACGACAAAGCCCAAGACGTGACTGTGAAGAAGTTATCCCGTGATAACCCCACCATGAAGGAGAAGTTCGAGCAGGCCAGACAGGTGAAGCAACTCGAAGAGGGTGAGTAGCCGCCTGAATACGACGAAATGAGCCCATCACTGATTCTGACGGCGGAAACAGCCCAATGATTCAGTCCTCTCCCGGCCCTAATTCAGGCGCAAGGACACGATACCTTTAAGAAGTATGGACCCAGTGAGCCAACGCCTCGTCATCTTCGGCAATTCGGGTTCGGGGAAATCAACCCTTGCACGAGCCTATGCCCAACAGCCCGGGATGACGCACCTGGATTTGGATACGATTGCCTGGGACGAAACTGGCAAGAGAAGCCCTCTTACCGACAGCCTCAAGAGACTTGATGCCTTCATTGCAACGCACAAGCAGTGGGTGATAGAGGGTTGTTACGGCTCCCTTCTAGGGCCGACGGTTAACAATGCCAACGAAGTCATTTTCCTGAATCCAGGCGTAACGACCTGCCAAGAAAATTGCGGCACTCGCCCCTGGGAACCCCACAAGTACAAAACAGCCCGTGAGCAGGAGCAAAACCTGCCCATGCTGCTGGATTGGGTGGCGGACTACTACTCCCGAGAAGACGAATTCTCCTTCCAGGTACACCGCGAGATATTTGACCGCTTCACCGGAAAAAAGAGAGAAGTCCTCAATCTTTCAGACCTCACGTTTCAATAGGAGAGTATATGTCCGAACCCAACTCCATCCATTGTCCCGAGGTCTTGCCATCAAAGCTAGGTAAGCAGATACGCAAACTTGGAATCGAATGGGCCAGCTCAAATGCTTATCCGAGAATCGATCCAGAAGTATGTGCCCAATGGGATGCCCTTCTTGAACAGTGGGCGAATGACAAATTCATTCCGCTTTTGATACGGCGAAGCTCTGAAATAAGAGGCAAGAAAATCTGCCACAAGCATACTGAGTGGTCACTTGTCCCTTGCGATAATTCTCCAGCGCAATGGGCATGTTTTTTAGCGCTACAGGGGCAAGTGCCAACACTAAAAGCCGTCCGCCATGGTTTTGATCAGGACAAAATCCCGATTATGTATGCTCGCAAGGCGGCGGAGTCTTCAAAGAGACGTTTTCACTGCACTTTAGGCCGCTATTCGATAAACAAATGCGGCTGGAAGCTATGCCATATCTCCGAGGTAGGGTTCGGATCAAAAATCCAACTGGCGGAACACCCAATTGAAAACTTGAGAGAAAAATTCAAGCTACTTATGTCCCCGAAGAATTTTGTCCTTGTTCCCAAAGGGTGGGGAGGGTTGGGTGAGGTGGATGAATTTTTGGACGGAGTTATTGAGGGTGTCAAAAAGAGAGTCAATTGGTAAAGATCCCAAAGCATTGACCCACATGGTGCGGTGAAACTTTCTGTGTCTTAGGTATTACTACCTTCATTCAACCTGCATTATGGACGCACTCAAGTTACCTGATAGCCCAGCAGTACACCACTACCCAGAGGGTTGGGAATCCAACACCTGGGAGGGGCGGGTCACCGTCGCCTTCAGCCACCCTCGCTACGGTTGGATTGATATGGTGATCCTATGCGATGCAGGCACCAATTTGTGCCGTGTACGCCTCTCGGACGTTTTTGACCCTTTTCCCGATATGCTGGATTGGCTCTGCAACATCGCCAGGGGAAACCTCCCCGCCTTGCTTACCATCGACGAAGAAGGCCAACTCAAACATCTACTTGCCAGGGCGCTTCCCGAATTCAAAGAAACGGGACATGACGTTGAATTGCGCATCATCGGAGACGGCTACGACGAGTTGAAGCAATGCCCCACCTTGGAAAGTTTTTTCCTCACTCGGATCAACCGTAGGCAATTTTTGCGAGAGTATCACCGCTGCCTTAAATCCTGGCTGGAAAACGTCTACGATGATTCCCAATGGCACATCCGGGCTAGCGAGGAGGATTGTGACGGACCTCCCCATCCACTTGAAAACCTCCGCAACCTGGACTTGGAACGCCTCGCTTCGCTTCTACCGGATTAGCGTCGGCGCGGCTTGCCGTTCTTGGCGGGCATAAGCTTGGCCTTAAAATAGGAATCGTCGCTCCCGTGAATGAATATCCGCCCCTGGAGTTCTTCGCCCTGAAGTTTCGCCCAGCCCCGGCCACACCCAGGGTCTGTATCGCTTCTCCCCTCCGAGGAAAATTCCAATCGCTCCACCCCGCCAAAGTCCTCTATCACAAAGAATAGCCACCCACGAACCGTCCCAAACTGAAACTCTCCGCCCTCTTCGTCATCGAACTCAATGAAGCCTGTCCGAACCAGGTCAATATAGTCCTTGGCCCATTTTTCTCCATCTCTGTGATTTCCCAACGACCCAGATACGGCTCTGCTTCCTTTTGCATGACTCAGTCTAGCTTAACTTGGGCCATTTTGCTGTATATGCTATGATCCAAAAATTGCTCGACAAGTTCGAGTCCACCTCTGGGGTGGCGATCAAGAGCCTAAATCGCGTCTGCGTCAATTGGGACGTTTCCAAGTTCTTTCGGCTCTAACTTGTAAAGCCCTCCACCATAGACGCGGCCTTCGCCGAGCAGATCTTCAGCAGGGATCGTGTTGAGATACATCCAAACCTTGTCAATTCCCCCAAGTATCGAACTGATTTTTTCGGTTGGATAGAGCGCCAGATACACATTCGTTGCTAAAGCCTCTGAGTGATTGCGAATAAACCTAAACGGCCTTTTTGACTGCTTATCTCCTCGTCCAAGGTAGGTACAATAGATTGGCGCTGTTGGCCGATTTTCTTGTGAATACCATGGCTTGCGACGGCTACTGAGGTAGCTGGCACTGACACCATTAGCCTTGCCTGCTTCTAGGTAGGTGAATAAAGCAGGAAACCTATCGGCAATCTTCTCCTCAGTCAGCTTTGTATCGAGGAGGAATAGTTTCTCAGCTAGCTTCGGCCTGCCTTTGTAGTCTGCGAAGACTTCGTCCGTCGGAACGTACCGAGAACTTGGCATAATCGGCTTAAAACATTCCATAGGCAACCCCAGTTCCTTAATCTTGGCTAGAGAGAGAATAAAGAACTTATTGTTGCCAGTTGCTAACCCACGCTTGATCCTGAAGAGATCGGAAAGCTTAGACTTGGTAGACTTGCGCCTAACATTGTGGCTGGGAAACCGCGTCCACTTGCCCTCATTTGATAGGTCTTTTACACAGTACTCTCGACTAAGTTCCGGAGCCTCAAGGCTCCCGCCATAAGTGAACAAGACTTTGTGATCTTTAG
>CAWUJC010000116.1:0-7196 GCA_963922355.1 uncultured bacterium
CCTTTGACCGCTTCGGTTACCTGACCGCCAGCGGTGAAGTTTACGCGCAAGTCGTCAATTTGAAGTAAGGGAGAATCACTCATGAGATTTATTCTTCGCCGTCAAAGTAGTCGAGGGGTTCGGAGCGCAGGAGCTGGCGATGACCTGGAAAACGAACTGACCATTTATTGCTGTCGGGATAATGGCAAGACTCGCCCCGGGGGTTGTCCGCCACCACATAGTAAATCAGGACATCGTCGCCTGAGTTGATGATCTGATGCGCCTGACCCGGTTCGCACATAAAGGCATCACCGGGTTGGATGGGAGATTCGCCTTGCTCGTGGCGTAACGTCCCCGTCCCGGAAATGACGTGGTAAAACTCGTACTGCGCGCTGTGCGCATGGTAGGGGAAGTTGGCTTTGCCGGGCGGGATGTGGTGAATGGCGACATCGAACGGTGCGCTGGGGGTATTGTCGGGCTCTCGCGGATCATACCCCAAGGCGGAGGTGAGATTATGGAAGGTCCCCGCAAACTTACCTTTGGGTGAAGTAAAGTTGCTGGTGAAATCGTCGATCTGTTGGGAGTTGACTATCTTCATGCGTCGCGTCGGGAGGTGGGATCAATGGCATCGCGCAGGGCTTCACCCAGCAGGTTGTAGGCGGTGATGGTGGCAAAGATAGCAAGACCGGGGAAGGTCGCCAACCACCAGGCAAAGTCAATCGCTTCGCGTGCTTCGGAGAGGGCTGAGCCCCAGGTGGGTTCGGGCGGTGGGACGCCAAAGCCGAGGAAGCTCAAGGCCGCTTCAACCAAGATGGCGGAAGCCACGCCGAAAGCAGCGGAGACCAGGATTGGGCCGAGGGTGTTGGGGAAGATGTGTTTGGTGATGACGCGGTAGTCTCCCGCACCAGCGGCGAGAGCGGCTTGGGTAAAGGAACGTGCGCGTAGTTTGAGGAACTCACCCCGGACGAGACGGGCCAGGCTCGTCCACGTGGTGACGCCGATCACCGCCATGATGGCGATCAGGTTCGGCTGGGGCAGGAAGGCGATAATGGTGATGATGAGGAAGAAGGTGGGAAAGCATTCGAAGACTTCAATCACCCGGGAGATGAGCATGTCCGTCCAACCTCGATAATAACCGGCGATGGCACCCAAGCCACAGCCAATCACCAAGGCGATGCCTTGGGCGACAAAGCCAATCAGGAGAGATGGACGTGAGCCGTGGATCAAGCGACTGAGGAGGTCGCGACCAAGCGCATCCGTGCCAAAGAGGTGCTGCCAGCTCGGCGCTTCGTATTCGTTATCCGTGATCTCCACCGGAGAGTACGGGATCGGCGGCATGATCTGAAATTGGTACGCCTTGCCACCGGTGCGGTAGTCGTTGGTGTCGTTGAGGGGTGTCCAGTTGGCGCAGAGGACTTCCGTGAAAAGGATTAGGCCCACGACGAGGTTGATTCCCACTTTGACGCTGAGATGTTTGCGGAAGAGAATAATAAACAAGCTGCCCATGCCGTAGAGGAAGAAGCGCCAGTCTTCCGCATTGAAGGTGGCCAGAAGGGGGGAGCGGAAGCCAACTTCGTCCCAGAGGAGGATCGGCTTATTTTCGGCCAAGAAGGGGGCAAAGACCGCCAGAAAAATGAGGGCCAGCACGCAACCGAGCCCGAATTGCGCTCGCCGATCGGCCAGGAAGAGCCGCAAGGTGCGTTCGCCGAGGCTCAGGCCCTCGGTGGCGGCGGTCGATGATCTGGCTGTGGTGGCGGTCACGTTTATTCGAAGCGGATGCGGGGATCGACAAGGACGTACAGGATGTCGGCGAGCAGAAAGCCGAAGAGGGTGAGCAGGGCGCTGATCGTGGCGATCCCCATCACGGTGAAGTAGTCGCGGTTGAGGATGGACTCAAAACCAAGCTGGCCCATGCCAGGGACGCTGAAGATGCTCTCCACAATCACGCTACCACCCAGGAGCGCCGGCAGCACGGTACCGAGGAGAGTGATGATCGGGATGAGCGCGTTGCGCAGGGCGTGCTTGAAGACGACGGTGCGTTCCTTCAGTCCCTTGGCCCGGGCAGTGCGGACGTAGTCTTGGCTGATGATATCCAGCATGCTGACCCGGGCGTAGCGCGAGAGCGCCGCCAGGCTGGTGTAGGTCAAGCAGGTGACGGGCAGGATTAAGTGCCAGGCACGGTCGGCCAGCCAGCGGGGCAAGAGCGACCAGTCCCAGGCTTGGCCCGGGGCAACCTCCCAAGGCGCATACACGCCCGGCGAGTTGAGCCCATAGACGGGAAAAACGGGCGGCATAAATTCGCCGCTGCCGAGAAACTGGATGAGCAAGAGGGCCACCCAGAAACTGGGCATGGAATAGAGAATAAAAAGGAGAATCGTAGCGCTGCTGTCAAAGACGGAGCCGCGTTTGACTGCCTCCATCACGCCCAAGGGGACGGCGATCAGGTAAGCCAAGATGATGGAGAGAACGCTAAGCTGGAGCGTCACCGGGAGGCGCTCGATGATTTTATCGAGGACAGGGCGGTCATCGACGGTGCTATTGCCGAAATCAAGCACCGCCAAGTCGCCCAGCCAGTAGAAGTATTGGACGTAGAGAGGTTGGTCGAAGTGGTACTTGGCGCGCAGCTCGTCGAGGACTTTCTGGTTAATCGCCTCGCCGCTGAGGGAGCCTGCAGGGCCCAGACGGGCGGCCAGAGGGTCGCCCGGTGCCATTCGCGAGATGGCGAAGGTGATGATCGTAATACCGATGAGGGTCGGAATGATCAGCAGCAGGCGGCGGATGAGATAGGTCGTCATCAGTTAAGCGTTAGTAGCGCCACAAGGGTTTGGGGGAGAACCATTCATCCGTGTTGAAGCAGGGGCGGGGGAGGTAAAAGTTGATGTTATACCAGCGTTTGTCGACCGCCATTAGACGCTTTTCTACCCACATGAAAACGACGGGGTGGTCGGCGGCGATGATTTCATGCAGCTCGCGGTACATGGCGTTGCGTTTGTCCTCATCCAGCTCTTGGCGAGCCGCCACCATGATTTCATCGGCCTTTTTGTTTTTGTAGCCCACCGTGTTGTAGCTGTCGGGCTTGTCGGCTTCTTCGCTAAACCAGATACCGTAGGGATCGCTATCGAGGGCTAGGCCCCAACTCATCATGGTGGCGTCGAAGTTCCATTTCTTGACTCGCTCGAGCATCAGCGCCCAGTCGAGCGGGAGAATGTCCATCTGGATGCCGACCTGGCGGAAGTCTTCTTTCAGGTATTGAGAAGCCACCACGCTGTTACGGCTAATGGGCGGAATCATGAGGGTGAATTGAAACGGCTTGCCGTCTTTATCGAGGATGCCGTCGCCATCGGTGTCGCTCCAACCCGCTTCCTTTAAGATCTCCAAGGCACGTTCCGGGTCGTGTGGCACGGGCGGGACGTCCTGATTGTAGCCCGGGGCCGCCGGTGGGAGAAAACCCGAGGTGCGCATGGCGTGTCCCTGCATGACTTTGTCGATCAGGTTGTCGACATTGACGATCATCGCCAGAGCTTCGCGGACCTTGGGATCGTCAAAGGGTTTGCGCCGGTGATTCCAGCCCAGATAAGAGTAGCCGGGGAAGGGATACTCAAACTTATTGAGGCGCTCGTCCCAGATGGGTTTGCTCAGTTGGCGCGACCATTGGAGCGGGGGGATGCGGTTGTACATGTCCAACGCCCCGTTTTTGAGCAAGAGCAAGAGGACGGACTGTTCGTTGACGATGCGATAGACAAGACGTTCCGGGTAATTGACCTTGCCACGGTTGAGGCCACCCCATTCGGCATAGCGCTCGAGGATAATCTCCTTGCCGGTGGTCCAACGGTAAAATTTGTAAGGGCCTGTACCGACTGGGTGCCGACTGGCCGGATGGTTATTAAAGTCTTCCCCAGTATCCCAAAGATGTTGGGGGATGACCTCAAAACCGCCAATGGTAAGTAAATTTTTGTAATGGAGTTTGGTGGCTGTGAATTGAATCGTGCGCTCATCTAAGATCTTGGCGCTCTCTGTGGTAAAGGCATCGTAGACGGCTTTCAGGTGTGGATTATTCGTCTTGGGGTCCATCAGCCGATCAAAGGAATATTTGACGTCCTCGATGGTGAGGGGGTGGCCGTCCTGAAATGTAATGCCTTCGCGGAGGGTGAACGTAAACGTGAGCCCGTCTTCGGAGACTTCCCAGTTTTTCGCCAATTGCCCTTCGATCTCTAGAGTCTTTTCGTTGCGGGTGAGCAGGCTCTCATACACCTGCATGTTGATGTCCGAGTTATAGCCATCAGAACTGGTATACGGATGGAGCGTTTTGGGCTCAGCCCCGAGATTGCGGATCAACCAGTCACCCACGATGGGTTTGACGTCGGCGGGATTCAGCCGGACCGCGGCGACGTTTTGTCGGTCTCGCGTACTGGGCTGACAGCCGACCAGCCCCCAGCCAAGGAGGGCAAGATACGTCAGGAGCAGCGGCAGCTTGGAGAAGACAGGCATGTGGTAGGCGCATTAGTTTGCGTTGAAATCCAAAATATCCAATGAGAAAAGCGCTTGTTTGTGGGCGTCTTCCAGGTTTTGATGCCGCATGGCAGTTCCCAAGCAGACAACCGTGGCCGAGCCGAAGAGCCTCTCGGGCTCTTCCCTTCATACTGGCCGCGAGGTAACCCTGACGCTCAAGCCCGCCGCCGCGAACGCCGGCGTGACCTTTAAACGCTTAGACTTACCGGACGAGCCGCTCGTTCACGCGCATATTGATAATGTGAAGCACATTGAGCGCGCGACGACACTGGGCGAGGGGAGTGTTAAAATCCACACGGTGGAGCACCTTCTTTCAGCTTTGGTCGGCAATGGCATCGACAACGCCTTGGTCGAACTCGACGCCAACGAGCCTCCGATTGGTGACGGTAGTTCCAAGCACTTCAATGAACTTGTCCGCTCGGCGGGGAAGAAGGAACTCGATGCCAATGTCGAATATTATGAGGTCAAGGAGCCGATCCGCGTCACCGGCAAGGACGGCGCGTACATGATCGCCTGGCCGAGCAACAGCTTTGAGGTCACCGCGACCAACGCCAACCACACTGGCAAACACACTCAGTTCAAACATTACGTCCTGAGCCAGGACGACTACGCCGAGGAAATCGCCCCGGCTCGCACCTTTGTCTTCTACGAAGAGGTGAAGCCGCTGATGGACAAGGGGCTGATTAAAGGCGGTAACTTGGACAACGCCGTGGTTATCCGTGGTGATTCGATCCTCAGCACGGAGCCCTTGCGCTTCGACGACGAATTCGTCCGGCATAAGATCCTCGATATCATCGGGGATCTCTCGCTTTTTCCGAAAAAGATCAAGGCGCATATCTATGCTTCCAAGCCCAGCCACGCGCTCAACGTGGAGATGGCTCGCGCTATCCTCAAGCAGCACAACAACTACGTGCAGAATCTGATGCCGGTGGAGTACATCCCGGTTGGTGACAGTGGTTTCGACGTCAATGACGTGATGAAGATCCTCCCGCACCGCTATCCCTTCCTGATGGTGGATCGCATCCTCAGCTTTGAGGAAGCGAAGAAGGCCACGGGCCAGAAGGCGGTAACGATGAATGAGGAGTTCTTCCAGGGGCACTTCCCGGGGCACCCCGTCATGCCGGGCGTCTTGCAGTTAGAGGCGATGGCCCAAGTGGCCAGTATTCTCATGCTCAAATCGGCGGAGAACGCCGGCAAGTTGGGTTACTTCATGAGCGCCGATAAGGTGAAGTTCCGCAAACCGGTGGTGCCGGGTGATGTGCTCATCATCCAGGTTGAGTTGCTCAAGCACAAGGGCCGCATCGGCAAGGCCACCGGCAAGTGTCTGGTGAATAAGGAAGTCGTCAGTGAAGCGGAATTGATGTTCGCGTTGATGTAGTCATGGCCACATCACCCATTCATCCCACGGCGGAAGTGCACCCTAAAGCCCAACTGGGCCAAGGCGTGCGCGTCGGTCCCTATGCCTTCATCGGTCCCGATGTGACCTTGGGCGAGGGTTGCATTGTTGAGCACCACGCCAGCTTGAAAGGACCGCTCATCGCCGGAAAGGAGAATCACTTCTTTCAGTTTTGTTCTTTGGGCGAGAGGACGCAGGACCTCAAGTACGAGGGTGAACCGACGTATCTGGAGATTGGGGACCAGAACCGCTTCCGCGAGTTCGTCACCATTAGCCGTGGAACCAAGCCTGGGGCTAAAACGGTGATCGGAAACGATAACCTGTTCCTGGCTTACGCGCACGTCGCACATGATTGCCAGGTGGGCAGCCACACTATTTTTTCCAACAATGGGACATTGGCTGGCCATGTCATCGTCGAAGACTATGCCATCATCAGCGGTCTTTCGGCGGTGCATCAATTTTGCCGGATCGGGGCACATTCGATGATTGGCGGCTGCACCAAGATCGTGCAGGACGTGCCACCTTTTATGACAGCGGACGGCAATCCGGCCGAGATTCGCGGCCTCAATGCCGTGGGGATGAAGCGTCGGGGTTTTTCGGCCGAAGAAACCAAAGCCCTGCGCGCCGCTTACCGTCGCTTGTACGATAAGTCGTTCAATACCAGCCAGGCGTTGGATCAAATTGAGTCGGAAGTCGAGCAGCTGCCCAGCGTAAAGCAGCTCGTCAAATTTGTCCGCGAAAGTGAGCGCGGCATCATTCGCTAGGGAACAGAGGTGATGAAAGTCGCGTACTTTGGCGAACATGGAAGCTTTTCTCACTTGGTGGCGATGCGGCGTTTCCACCGCACGCCCAGCCAAAGCAAGGCCGTGGAATTGCTCTCGATGCCGACGATCGAGCAATGTTTCGTCGGTCTGACTGCCGGGGAGTTCAATCATGTGGTGGTGCCGATTGAAAACGCGAGCAGTGGCATGATTGTGGGAACGGTGGACCAGTTGATTCAGATGGCCATGCGGCAAGATGCGACCTTGGCAATCCGAGAAGCGCTGCATTTGCGGGTGAAACTCGCCCTTCTGGCCAAAACGGCGAAGGCACAGCCTGCGGTTATTTACTCGCACCCGGCTCCCTTTGTTCACGCTAAGGAATGGTTGGATGCTCACTATCCCAAGGCCAAGCGCACCGCGGTCACTAGTACTTCGGAAGCCGCCCGACGGACCAAGACCGAAGGTAAGGCAGCGGCCATCGCAGGGACGCACGCGGCCGAACTCTATGGGCTGAAAGTCCTCGCCAAGGACATCGATAGCGGGGTGCCGAA
>CAWUJC010000117.1:0-7183 GCA_963922355.1 uncultured bacterium
GCTGGCCAGGGATGAGCAGACAACAGTGGTGCTCCCCCACATAAAGACGACGCCCGTCCACTGTCACCGTCATCTCCCCCTGAAGAATGCCGACGATTTGGTAGTAGCCCTGATCCACCGGGCCAAAATGACCGCGGGGCGGATACATCACCCGGCCAAATAGATAGCCTTCTCCCTGCACTGAACGACCAGACAGGGAGCCTACTTTCGGACGCTTGGCCATGGTCAATATCATAACCCAAGGCTTTCTGTCAGCAAAACCTAATCTTCCTTGTAGATATGTTTATCCGCCCTTCAGCCATTCCGTCATTCAGCCGAATCGATTAGATTGAGAACACCATGATCAACTTCACTCATCCCCGCATTGATTGGTACCGCACGCCGGTCGACAAAACGGAATTCAAGGCGCTGACGAAGAAGTCGGACCTCCTCGGACTCCTCCAAGCCGGTGGCCATCTCGCCCTCATTGCCGGCGCCATGGCGTTCGCCGTATGGCTCCAGCTTAACGCGATCTGGTGGGCGCTGCCCTTCGCCGCTATCCTCTACGGTTTCTTCGCCAATTTTTCTCATGCGGCGTCACATGAGTTGAGCCACAACACCGTGTTTAAGACCAAAGGGCTGAACCAGTTTTTTGCGCTGATTTTTGACATTCTCCGGCTAGCCAATACGCCGGCCTTCTGGGCCAGCCACCGCGAGCACCACCGCTACACCCTCCACTTCCCGGACGATATGGAGGCCATCCAACCGCAAGATTTCAAGTGGAAGGATCTTCTCCGCACGAGCATCGTCAACCTCAACCCGAATAGGACCTTCAGCAACCTTCGCAATGTGTGGAAAACCTCAACAGGCCAGGATCGCACCGAATGGGCGCTCCACCTGATACCGGAAGAGAAAACGAAGGACTGGGCCGAAGTCCAGCGTACGGCACGCCTCACCCTCGTCGTGCACGCCTTAGTCTGGATCGTCTGCTTGTCCGCCGGTCTCTGGATCGTGCCGGTTCTCTTCACCGGCTTTGGCCAGTTTGGCAGCATCGGCATGGGTCTCTGCGGCGTCACCCAGCACATCGGCCTGAAAGAAAAAGGCGACGACTTCCGGACGTGTTGTCGAACCGTGATCATGAATCCCTTCATCCAATACTTGTACTGGCACATGAATTATCATATCGAACATCACATGTATCCGGCCGTGCCGTGTTATCGTTTGGGCAAACTGCATCGCTTAATCCAGCATGACTTGCCGCCCACCCCGCAGGGGTTTATTGAGGCGTACCGCGAGATTAACGCGATCTTGGCCAAGCAAGCCGAAGACCCGAGCTACCGCTACGTCCCGCCCGTGCCGAACCCAACCCAACCACGGGACGCCGCCCCCGCTACCGCTTAAAACTA
This sequence comes from uncultured bacterium, assembly GCA_963922355.1. Classification (GTDB taxonomy): domain Bacteria; phylum Verrucomicrobiota; class Verrucomicrobiia; order Methylacidiphilales; family UBA1321; genus CAWUJC01. The sequence continues at coordinate 1,386 of CAWUJC010000117.1, forward strand.
AACCACCACCATCAGCCAGCCCTCGCCCTAGCGAGGGCTTCGTGCGTTACGCAACATGAAAACCTACTTCGACAAAAACGTCCCGCTCACCATCGCAATGTGGGACTTTTCCTGGCTCCAGTGCAACCACCCCGGCGGTTCCTTCCACGATCTGAGCAAGTGCGTGGCCGAGGCCGCCGAGCGCGGCTACAACACGCTGCGTGTCGATGTCTTTCCCCATTATTACCTCAAGCCCGAACACACCTTCCCTCAAGGCGGAGCCGACCGCCGCATCCGCACCTGGGGCGATGTCCTGCCGGCGGAGGGCTACACCGTCAACGTGCGGGAGAAGGTGATAGAACTCGCCGACCTCTGCCGCCAGCACAACATCTGGCTGGGCCTGGATACCTGGAAATCTTTTGAAATCCTCGGCCACAATTGCCGCATCAAACCCGAGCAGGAAGAAGCCGTCTGCCGCGACTGGGCGGAGACTTGGGTCAAGGCGCTCAAGCTCATGCGGGAAGACGGTGTGCTGGAACGCGCGGTCTGGGTCGCCCCGCTCAACGAAGTCCCCATCTTTCTCGGTAACCTGACCGAACGCATTCGCGGGAACAACATCCCGCAAAAAGAAGTGGGCGATGGGCAGATCAAATTCCTCAACGAACATCACGACGCCATCTTCATGGAATACAACACCTGGCTGGGCGAAGCGATCTTGGCGGAAATCCAAACCGACGACATCCCCCTGCTCTACTCCGGCGTCTGGGTGGAAAATTACCTCGCTCGCGTGCCCCGGTTCTACCACGCGGTGGACGCCCACTTCATGCCCGACGCGCAGCTCCAACCCGCCGACGCGAAGGCGCTGGAACAAGCCGGCCAGGGTGCCTCGGAGTTCACCCTCCATCAAAAAATGGACCACTGGGACTTCGCCCTCTTTAGCGCTGCCTGGGAACGCGCCGTCCGCCGCAACTACCCCGCCATGCTGGAGAATGCCCGCAACTTCTGCGACAAAGTATTCAACACCGTGAGCACGCCGGAAGGGCTGACCTTTGAGGTCATTTGCACCGAGGCCTATGGCCCCTGCAACCATCCCGACCACGACGAAGTGGATTGGACTTGGTACGAACTCTACAACGCCGACGCCGCGCGGCTCTTTGCCCGTTACCCCTACGCCGGCCTCACGCTTTCCAACCACGCCGAGCCCCTCTTCTCCCTCTGGCAAAACCGCGATTGGCACATCCGTGGCAACGCCTTCCTCCAAAACATGGCGGCTTAGGTGCCGGCGCGTTTTGATTTTGCCGTGGCGTTTTGCGCCCTAGCGGCTAAGGAAGAAGGATGCTCCTCTCCTCCGTCGATTCGCCCGAACTCCACCCCTTGATGAAGCACCACCCGGTGTGGTCCCGAGCATTGGAAGCTCTCCACGAACTACACGCCGATTCCCCCGTTGGCATCACCGAGCTGGAAGGCGATAAATTCTTCGTCAACGTACATGGCTACGACACCGTCCCGGAGGAAGAAGCCAAATGGGAAAACCACCTTCACACGATCGACATCCAAATCGCCCTGCGCGGCGGCGAGTGTGTCGACTGGGTGCCGTTGCCCGAATTAACCCCGCTGGGTAATTATGATCCCGCCAAAGACAAAGAGAACTTTAAACTGGAGGGAGACGCCTCCCGCGTCAGCCGCCTACGCATGACGCCCGGCCGCTTTGCCATCTTCCTGCCCGGCGACGCCCATCGCCCTAAAGTCGCCGACGGCGTCCATGCCTCCATCCACAAAGCCGTCGTCAAAATCGACACCTCCCTGCTCCAGGATTGGCTGTCGTAAGCAGGAAAAACGGCGGACAGAGAACGAGACTCGCCGACTAATTCAGCAGGCTCTCGAGCTGCTTGTCGGGCGGGACGCCGAGGCCGGTGGCGGTGCGATAATGCTTGCGGGCCAGTTCCTTGCTCGGCGGCTTCTGGGTGGCGTAAATAACGGCGAGGTTGAAATGAGCATCGCCGTAGTTGGGGGCGATTTCCACCGCCTTACGTAATTCCTTTTCCGCGCTTTCCTGCCAGCCTTTTTGTGCGGCCGCAATGCCGAGGTAGTTGCGCGTCTTGGCGTTGTTCGGATCGAGCGCTTTGGCGCGAGTCAGCGCCTTGATCGCTTCTTCCAACTGACCCGTCTGGTAATACACGATGCCAAGAATCGAGTAGGAGAAGCCATCGGAGGGAGCCAGCTTGACCGCCTGCTGCAGGGCCATGCTGGCGTCGTCGTAACGCTTCTGCTGGTAACGAACCACGCCGAGGTTGGACCAGGCGTAGAGGCTTTCCGGATAGCGCTCGATGATCTGCTCGTAGTAATCGGCGGCCTCGTCGAAGCGGCCGTTGGCGTAAAGCTCGGAAGCCTGTTGGGCGAGTGGGCGGACATCCTCCGGCACGCGCGGCTGGCTGGCCACATCGCCAGCGTCACTGGCTACTAGAACCTCCTCTTCCTCAGACGGCAGAGCGGAATCCATCGTCACCGCCTCTGCCACGGTCGCGCTACTTTCCGTCGCATCCATGGCCGCGTCCATCGCGGTATCCGCGGCATCGGTCGCGCCGTCCGCCACTTCCGTAACGGTGTCTTCCATGATGGTAGTCTCGCTGCCGTCGCCGGTATCCACGGCGGGAAGCTCGGTGTCATCCATGGAGGTTGCCGCCGCATCGACGGTCTCGGTGACCGGGTTCAGCGGGGCTTCAAACGCGGTCGCGGTGGGGACGATCTCCGGCGCCGACATCCGCAGCATGGCGAGTTCCTGTTCGCTAAGTTCCACCAGCGGCGACCCCAACACGTCAATCTGCTGCATCAGGGTCTCACTCTTCACCTTCAGGTTATCGAGTTCTTCCTGGGCCAGCTTCTTGGCGATGTCGCGGCGGGCCTGCTCCTGGAGCTGGCGCTGAACGATATCGCGCAAAATCTGGTTTTCCTTGTCCATCGACTCATCCGCACCCGCGGCTTCTTCGGCGCTCTGGCGTGCGAGCATCAACTCACGCTGGGCTTCCTCCAGCTTCTGTTTCAAGTCGGCGGTGGCTTCTTCGAAGCTCTTGTTCAGAGTCTGCTGAGCCGCAAGCTGGTCGCGCACTTTTTCCAACCGGGCGTTAAGCAAGGCGATGTTGCTCTCGGCGTCGGTATCGTCCGCCATGCTCTGGATCTGCGTCTCGGCCGACGCGAGCTGTTCCTTCAGCTGCTGATTCTCGCGCAGAAGTTCGGCAACCTTGTCCTCGGTGTTGTCGGTCTTGACCTTGGCCAACTCGCTGGTCGCGGCGGCCAGCTCAACCCGCAAGCGATCGCGCTCGGCGATGGTCGCTTCCAACCGGTTGCGCGTATCATTGAGGTCCGTTTCCAGTGAAGAGACTTGAGCGCGAAGCTGATCCAACTCCGCCGTGTCGACGACCGGGACTTCCACGTCCGTCTTTTCTTCCACGATCGTGTCTTCCATTTCCGGCTGTGGAAGCTCGCCCGGCAAGGGTGGAGCAATATCGCCTGCACCGCCCTCGATGGCATCCTGGGCACCGGCCAGTTCCTTGATTTTACTTTCGCAGAGTTTCTTCCGGTAACCGATGATTGCCGGGTTCCACTTGCGAGGGAATTGCTCCAGCTGTTTAAGGGCAACTTCGTAGCGTTCGCGGGCCGAGGCCTTTTGGTTGGCCTCTTCCAGCTTCCCTGCTTCGCGGATGAGCATGTAGACGTTGAGGAACTTGTCTTGCAACGCTTCCTCGGCATGCGTCGACGGCGCGTACGCCAAAAGGAGTACCGCCAGCAGCCCGGCCCAACGCCAGGCAGACATCAAACTTGTTCGTGCCACCACCATGTTTTTATAAGACTATCGCGTAAAAAGCAATCCCTCACCGCTGGTGAATAACTTGTGGATAATTTAACCTAATCGCCACATTTCTCCCGGCCCAGCCCGTTGACTTATTCAAACGCATATGATAATCACATGAGCGTCTTTGAGAGAGTAACCAACGGGCACCATGCTAGCCACGCTTGACCAAAATGTTCTGGTACTCAATCGGCTTTGGCAAGCCGTTAATGTATGCTCGGCGAAACGCGCCTTTACCCTCCTCTACCAAGGCCATGCCCACGTGGTGGACCAAGACGCCGGTAATTTTCAAGTGTTGGATTTCGATGCCTGGCACAGCGAAAGCCAGGTCTATACGGGTTCTGACGTCGTCAACACGGTGACCTTCAAAATTCGGGTACCCAAAGTCATCCTCCTGCTTGTCTTCGACCGCCTGCCCAAGAAGGAAGTCAAATTCACCCGGCAAAACGTCTTTGAGCGCGACAACTACACCTGCCAGTACTGCCGCAGAAAATTTGACCGCAAGGACTTGAATCTCGATCACGTTGTCCCGCGCGAAAAGGGCGGCGAAACCAGCTGGGAAAACATCGTCACCTCCTGCATCAAGTGTAACAGCAAGAAGGCCAACCGCACACCACAGCAAGCGGGCATGCGGCTGATGAAGACGCCCAAGCGCCCCAAATGGCGCCCGCTTCTCCAAGTGCAGGTTGGTCGCCAGCCAGCGCACGAATGGCGGCATTTCCTCGACATCGCCTATTGGAACGTCGAGCTGACCGGCGAGGTGAAGTAGGACGCCTAAAAGCTCTTGAACGGGCTATCCCAGGCCCGGGGCGGTTCCCCGGTCTTACGGAAGGCCGTCAGTTGTCGGTAGCCGAGTTTATTGGCCAACTTCTTCACCCAAGGCCGATCCGGAAGCTGGTAGGGCTCGAGATCGAACGGCTCCAGGATGCCGCCGTAATTGCTCTGGTAAAAACGCAGCACCTTGGCCACGTGCGGGTCGGCCGAGTCGTCAAAGAGCAACAGCCCACCCTCGGTCAGCAGTTGTGCGGAATAATAGGCGTCGACGAACACATCCTCAAACAGATGCGAGCCATCCACATAGATGAGCCCAAAACGCTCGCCGTCCTTCACCATCTGCGCCAACGCCAAGCTGGAGAAATCCTCCACCAGCCGGAAGCGCTCCGTCATCCCCGCTTCCTCCAGCAAAGCGACGCCTTCCTGCTTCCAGACCTTGGTTTGAAACGGGTCGATCGCCGTGTGGCGCCAGGAAGCGGTCCCCAGCTCCTCCTGAGTTTGGGTGATGAGCAGCGCCGAAATCCCGTGGCAGAGGCCAATCTCCAGCGTTTCCGTTGGACGCTCTTGCTGCAGCAAACCGCGCAAGACCCAAAGGTTGTTCGGCGTCGAAGCGGCCCCCGCTCCATGGGTCTCGCCCGACCGACTCGTCCACGAGCCCGTGCGCATGATTTCTTCGAGCTGGGGCGAAAAGGCAAACGGGGACGGCTCGGCCATGCCTCATCTATAAACTTATTCAGCGCCCTGACGACTCGAAAACGATCCCAGCGCTTGGAACCGCCACCACTTTCCTGGTAGCCCCTGCGGCGGCAGCAAGCAGCCGGCCTCCAGCAGCATGACGCTGCACCCACCTTATCCCTTATTCCTTGTGCCTTATCCCTCGTGCCTCCTTGCCTTCAGCTACCATCTCGGGCATCATCGCCGGTCCGCCCATGCTGACCCTGGCCAACATCTCCAAGCACTACGGTGCCAAAGCGCTTTACGACGGCGTCTCCCTCCAAGTGAACCGGGGCGAACGCCTCGGTCTGGTCGGCCCCAATGGTGCGGGTAAATCCACGCTCTTCCGCGTCATCCTTGGGGAAATCCCGCCGGACGACGGCGAGATCGCCCTCCAGCGCGGGATCACCCTCGGTTACCTCCCGCAGGAAAGTGCGCCTGCCGGGGGTGAAACCGTCCTCGAACTCGCCACCGCGGTGAGTGA
>CAWUJC010000118.1:0-7177 GCA_963922355.1 uncultured bacterium
GGCCGCCTACCAAGTCAGCGGCGAGTACGCCATGATCCACGCCGCCGCCCAGCACGGCTGGCTCGACCTGGAGAAAACGCGCGACGAGTCGCTCCTGGCCATCAAGCGCGCCGGGGCCGACCTCATCCTCACCTACTTCGCCAAGGAGAAGGCGCTCGCCCTCCACCAAGAATAAGCGCAAAAGACTTGCCTCCGGCTCGTCAAATCCTTACCTTTTCCCACTCGCCAATTCCGGCGAACCATGGTGGCCGTAGCTCAGTTGGTAGAGCTCCTGATTGTGGTTCAGGCTGTCGCGGGTTCGAGTCCCGTCGGTCGCCCCATCCACTTGTTTTGCCTGATTCTTTATCTGCCCAGCCAAACGGCTGTTTCCAAGAGCTTAGAGAATGGATACACCTGGCTTGGCCTAGCTCTGTAATTTGTAATCAGGTACATTTCAAGGACGTACACGACATAACTACTCACACCAAAACCATTCCCGCTCCTGCAAAAGCCTAGCCATGCCACTCACGCGAAAACAATTCATTCAGCGAGCAAATATATTATCCGGTATCAGCACGGAATTCTCATTTCGCATCAGTAAGCCTGCTACGCCCAAAGACGTGGCTTGGAGACAAAAGCAAGTCAGTCGGCCCATACCTGAAGGCTTAACGGAGTTAGCCACTCAAGTGGGTTCTCGTATCTATATCGACTGGACTCTAGATCCCAAGAAAATAGCAAGTAGCAACTCCTCAACAGATTTTTCGTATACGGGTAGTTTTGAATTTAATTTCTTTGAAACTAATCTTGATCTACTTGAAGGATGGGAAGATTGCTTCATGAACTGGCAAGACTATTGGCCAAAGAAACCTCTTTTCACTTATGCAGAACTGTTCCCAGTATTTGATCCCGGTAATGGAGACTTAGTCGTCTGTCTAGTAGGAAACAATGAGACTGGCGCTGTTTATTATCTTAGTCACGATCCAGCAGAAGATGAAAGCGGTTGGACTAGGATAGGAGAATCATATCAGCAGTTTGTGACTATACTATCACAACTCTGGTTCCCAACACTCGACTGGGAGACATCACTACAACACTTTTACGATAAGAGACAGAACTGCGTTTCCGCTCATACTCAAGCTGGCCAAGAGCTGCTTAGCTTAATTGAAGAATGTTGCTAGTTCCCAGACCCCATCTACCTCACACACAACATCATGCGAATAGACATCCAGTCATCAGACATGAGCCAGCCCTAGTTTCATTCAGGGCTTTGAGTCATAGCGTCGCCAACACTTTTAGGCTAGGCCCAGTCTAGGCTCGTTTTTGGTCTAGCGGTTGCTTACCGTAAGTTACAGACAGATTCGTACTGCGTACGCCGTTCCCTATTTCATTTAGGGCTGCAGCCCCTTCTGACCCTAGCCCCAACTCCCTACAACACCCACAACCTAAGACAATACGATGATCAAAAACACTGCCCTGGCTGTTCTGACGGCCCTCTTCCTCAGCACCAACGCCCATGCGGTTATCCTCCAAGTGAATCAGAGCGGATCGATTAACTTTGACGCTTCGGCCGAATGGACCGACACCGACGACAACTTCTTTTCCACAAAGGATGTCTCCAATCTGGAGAATGACGACACCACGGTGAAGTCCGAAATTGTCTACGACTTCAGCGGCACAACCGGCGAAGGGATTTGGGAAACCAACATCGGAACTTCCGATTCATTTTTCGTCGACATCATTTCCAACGAGTTTTTCCCGTTTGAGGGCTCGGGCGCTGGTACCCTCTCGACCGACATTACGGTTGATATCATAGCCGAAGCAGGCGAAACCGATGGCACCCCGGTGACGCTTGATTGGGCCACGGCGATCAGTGGCAGCGTTAGTATGGGTGGTTATGGAACCGCCGACATCTCCATTGGCTCCCTCGCCATTCTTTCGTTCTCCGAAACTGCTGGTAGTAGCTCGATAGATTTCTTTAATGAAACCGACTCAGGCCAGATTACCACTTACGAGATTGGAGACAGCTTCACCCTCACCATCTCCGTCGTGGCTGGGGTAGACAACAGCACCGGTGGTAGCACAAGCTTCGATGCCAGCGATCTCCTGACGGTGAGCGCCACGGTCGTACCCGAACCGACCTCGCTTTCCTTGCTTGGCCTCGGTGCCCTGGCTCTACTCCACCGGCGGGCTCGCCGCTAAGGCAAACACACTCGGCCAATGCCAAATTGCTCGCGGCTTGGAGCTACTCGAATTCCACGCCGACCGGGCAGTGGTCGGAGCCGTGGACTTCGGGCATGATCCAAGCACGCTTGAGGCGGTCCTTGAGCTCTTTCGAGGCCATCCAGTAGTCGATGCGCCAGCCAACGTTCCGCTCGCGGGCTTTGGCACGGAAGCTCCACCAACTGTAGTGGTTCGGCCCGGGCTCAAACTCGCGAAAAGTATCGAGGAAGCCGGCCTTCACAATCTTGTCCTGCCCGGCGCGCTCCTGATCCGTAAAGCCTGGATTGTTTACGTTCTCCTTCGGCCGAGCTAAATCGATTTCCTGGTGTGCGACATTGAGATCGCCACCAAAGAGCACCGGCTTCTTCTTGGCCAGTTTCTTAACGTGAGCGAGGAAGGCGGGGTCCCATTCCTGTTCCCGATAACCGAGGCGAGTGAGCCCGTGCTTCACGTTGGGCGTGTAGACAGTGACGGCATAGAAGTCCTTAAACTCGGCGGAAATGACCCGTCCTTCCCGGTCATCAAGTGCCTTACCCAAGCCCAAGGTCACGCTTAACGGCTTGTGGCGGGTGAACATGAGCGTGCCGGAATAGCCGGGTTTGTCCGCCGGATTCCAAATTGCCTCATAGCCGTCCGGCCAACCGACACCAAGCGGATCGACCTGTTCCGGTTTGGCCTTGATCTCTTGCAGGCAGAGAATGTCCGGTTTCTCCGCCTCGAAGAACTCGAGAAAACCCTTATTCAGCACAGCCCGCAGGCCGTTCACGTTCCAGCTGATTAACTTCATTTTCGATAACCTAAAGAATTATTTTCTCACGCAAAGTCCGCAAAGTTCGCAGAGTTATTTTCCATCAGCTTAAGTTCAATTTTTCCACCTTCTGGAATGTTTGCCAATTGACGAGCCAAGTCCGCATGAAAGGCGATGACCTCAGAGGCTGAAATCGCCTTCATACCGGCTTCCTTTCCGCTTTCCTGAAAACAGAATGGAGGATAGACAAACAAGAGTTCACCAGGAGAAAGCGTATGTTGCTTCGACACGTTCAAGTAAGGCTCGAGATTACCCTTTAGCTTTAGAAGAAACTGTTCAAAGGAAGGATTGAAGAGTTCGACCTCTCCAGTTTCAGCGCGAAGACAGATGACCTTCCCCTCTCGATAACAGTATTGATCGCCAAACTGGTCCTGCCCAAAGGGGATATCTGATTCATTTAACTGCTCATAAAGGCGATGAAATGCAGCCTCCCCCTTCCAAGCTTCGCGAAGTGAATGCCATGTAGGCGAAAGACAGGCTCCTCGAAAATGGAACAGTCCCGATTCAACAACAAATCCATTATCGAGATGCAAGACCTGCAAAATTTCCTTCGGAAGATGATGCAGTAACTCACCATCTTCTATTTCTCCTCCTCGCCAGGTTATCAAATCTACCACCTTTAAACTTAGCGAACTTGGCGAACTTTGCGTGATATAAGTAAAGGCAAAAAAACTACTTCTTCTTCAGCAAATCAGTGTAGACCCAGACCACACCGTCTTCTTCCACCGGAACATGCTTCCCGTCCGGGCTCTTCATCTTCTTGCCAGCTTCGGAGATGGCGGCAAAGCCCCACCAGCCAGAGAGCGGCATCGAAACCGTGAAGACACCGTTGGCGTCGGTGTAGATCGTCTGGCTATCGTGAAGTTGGGTGGGGATTTCGTAAGGGTCACAGCAATTGGCCAGAGTCACCTCCACTTTCGTATTGGCGGCGGGCTGCTTATTGATCATCACCTGGCCGGTAAAGCTACTACCCTCCACGAGGGCATACGGGCGAGAAAGCGGGACAATCTCCACCGGCAAACCGAGCGGCTTATGCCAATCACCTTCCACGGCACCCAGGTTCATCGTCATCTTGGTGGTCTGCTGGATAAACTGACTCTCGTTCTTTTCGAAATAAGGCGCCCCCGTGACGACCAGCGTGTAGTCGCCGGTCGCCTCTGGCGTGAAGGCAACCGTATAGGTCTTATCTTCCTTACCCTTCGTCACTTTCTTGGTCAGATCCGTCGTACCTTTCGGTCCCATCAACTCCACCTTAGTCGGCGGAGCCATCTGCAGCAGCGTTTTCTTTTGCGGATGACCAAACGCGATCGTTACCACCTTCTCTTTTCCCTTCTCTAAAAGAGGAGTCTCACTCCGGACTTCCAGGAAGTGCGCGTGAAGCGGCAGGGTAAAAACGGTGAACAGAGCCAACAGGGACGACAAAGACTTGGTTTTCATAGGGGTGACAGTTCCGGGTAAAAACAACGCGGCGACACCCTAAAGTGCCGCCGCGTAGCTTGCTGTCAACTGGACGGGGTAACTTAGGCGACCGTTACGTCCGGGCAGAGGTAGACGTCTTGAATCGTGTTCAGCAATTCGACGCCTTCTTTCATCGGACGCTGGAAGGCCTTGCGCCCGGAGATAAGGCCCATGCCGCCGGCGCGCTTGTTGATCACGGCGGTGGCAACAGCCTGTTGGAAGTCATGCTCACCGCTGGCACCACCGGAGTTGATCAGACCGGCGCGGCCCATGTAGCAATTGGCCACTTGGTAACGGGTCAGATCGATTGGGTGATCGCTGGTCAACTCGGTGTAAATCCGCTCGTCGAGCTTACCGTAGGCGGAATCGCCCGTGTTCAGGGCCTTGAAGCCACCGTTGTTTTCCGGGAGCTTCTGCTTGATGATGTCGGCCTGAATGGTCACGCCCAGGTGATTGGCCTGGCTCGTGAGGTCGGTCGCGACGTGGTAATCCTTGTCTTTCTTGAATGCCGGGTTGCGGAGGTAGCACCAGAGAACCGTGGCCATGCCCAGCTCATGGGCTTCGGCGAAGGCTTCGGCCACTTCGATGATCTGGCGATTGCTCTCTTCGGAACCGAAGTAAATCGTCGCACCCACGGCGGCGGCGCCCATGTCATAGGCCTGCTGGACGGAGCCGAACATGATCTGGTCAAACTGGTTCGGGTAGGTCATCAACTGGTTGTGATTGATCTTCACCAAGAACGGAATCTTGTGGGCCCACTTACGCGCGCAGATACCCAGGACGCCAAAGGTGGAAGCCACGGCGTTACAGCCGCCTTCTACCGCCAGCTCAATGATCTTCTCGGCGTCAAAGTAATCCGGGTTCTTGGCGAAACTGGCACCGGCGCTGTGCTCGATGCCCTGGTCGACCGGCAAAATGGAAAGATAACCGGTACCGGCCAGACGGCCCGTATTGAACATCCAATCCAGGTTGTTCAAGACGCGGTTGTTGCGGTCGCTGTTGATGAAGATATCATCAACAAAGCTCGGGCCCGGCAAATGCAGGCGGCTCTTATCAATGGTCTCGCACTTATGGTTCAGGAGGCTGTCGGCGTCAGAGCCGAGGTATTCTACAATTTTGTCGACGGGCATGGCGGTCATAGGTGCCCAATCTAGGCGCTATTGCCCCGAGTCGGCAAGGGCGGAACTGCCGTTAAGCCAAGAATTAACGTTTTTGTCGCATTTTTCTCTGGATTGGCGAAGGCCGATTTCCGCTTTGACATTTGGCTGTCACCACCGACTTTCGGCGCATGCCCATTTCCGCCCTCTTCTTTGACCTGGACGACACCATCATCGTGGACGAAGCCGTCTCCCGTGAAACCTTCGAGCAACTTGCTCAACAATGTGCTCAGGAACATGCGGTCGATGCTGCCAAGCTCCAGGAAGCCGCCATGCGGATTGCGGTAGAGCGTTTCGAAGTCGGCCCCGCCTACGCCTACTGCAAGGAAATCGGCATCAGTGCTTTTGAAGTGATGTGGGGCACTTTTGAGGGCGAAGACCCACGCCTCCAACCGCTCCACGACTGGCGACTGGGCTACCGCCTCGACGTCTGGAACCATGCCCTGGCCGAAGCCTCCAGCCTCAGTGAGGCCGAACGAACTCTCCTTGCCCAAGAACTTGCGGATGGCTGGGCCAGCGCCCGCGCCACCAATCTCCGCCACATGCCGGGCGCCTTGGAACTCCTCAATCAATTGAAAGGCACGTACAAACTCGGCCTTCTGACCAATGGCTCCCCTTCTCTCCAGCGTCACAAAATCGACCTGGCCAAGATCGAACCATACTTTGACGCCATCGCCATTTCCGGCGAAGTAAAGATTGGCAAGCCCAAGCCCGGCATTTTTACCTGGCTCTGCGACCAAGCTGGTGTCCCGGTGGAAGAAGCCGTCATGGTCGGCAACAGCTTGGGCCGTGACATCAAGGGCGCGCAGAATGCCGGCATGCGGAGCATCTGGATCGATGTCCCCGGAGCGTACGGCGGCGACCCCAAGGTCATCCAAGGCGACGTCACGATCAAAGAACTGCTCGAAATCCCCGCCCTGCTGCCCAGCCTTGAAGCAAGTTAAGCCCATTTTTTTGCGTTTCCACGCATTCTCATGTTAATTTAGGCGGTCGTGACGAAACCGCCACCCACCTTACCCCTGCGGGATTTTGCCGACGCCTCCGAGGCTGCCACTTGGAAGCGCGTTGATGGTGAGTGGCGTCCATTGTACGGGAGCTACTTCAAAGAGGGCCTCAGCGTCGAATACCACGACTTCAAAAGCAGACTACCGCTCCGCTGGCACGAGTCCTTCCACCCAGACAGTTTTGAAATTTGCTTGAATTGGGCTGGCACTGGTGCGATCACCAGCAACCAGGAGAGCGTGGAGATTAAGCCCAAGTCCTTAGCCTACTACTTCCCTTCCGAGGGGCGCCTGGAAGCAGAGCGCGCGGCTGGCGAACGCCATACCTTTGTCACCTTGGAACTCTCCCGCGAGTACTTACAGCAGCTCTTTGCCGGTGACGAGAAGCAGCTCCAGCCTTGGTTACGCGAGTATCTCAGCGGCAAGCTCAAACCGCAGCACTTTGCGCTCTCGGAGCCCATGCCACCAACCGTCCAGCGGGTATTCCCCAACTGGCGGAAACCGCCCGTCCTCAAGGCCGCCCAGCGCCTGTGGTACCAAAGCAGAGTTCTGGA
>CAWUJC010000119.1:0-7155 GCA_963922355.1 uncultured bacterium
AAGTTGGAGAAACAAACCTTTGAAGCCACGATCCAAGATCTCATCGCTACCGCCGAGGCCGCGGATCTGCTTTGGACCTCGATTGAGGACTACTACGCCAAAGCTCAGCACTGCATGGGTTTGGCCGAAGGTATCTTCAACCAACCCATGACGGTTCCAGTTCCCAACGTCCTGGGGCTAACCGCAAAAGAAGCCCAAAGTGTCCTCGCCAAAGCTCAGCTAACCATGATGCCGGTGGGCGGTAGCATGGCCCCCAAACCCGAACTTTCTCACACCGTGGCAGACCAGTCCCCCGCTGCGGACAGCCGCCTGGAGCCAGGCAAACCCGTGAATGTGCTCATCTACAGCCAAGCCACTGTCGCCACACCGAAGATCGTCGGTCTTACGGTGGAGCAGGCCCAGGCTCTCCTGATCGAACGAGGGCTCCAAGGCCGCTTCAACAAGAGCCAACCCGCTCCGAGTCCCCAAGAAAGTCGCAAGATCATCTCCCAGAAACCACCACCAGGCGCCGCACTTGCACCTGGCTCCACGATCACTGGGGTTTTTCATCCGGCCTATGTGGACCGGAATCTTTCGGTTCCGGCCGTGGTGGGTTATTCATCTTCGGAAGCGCAGGAGATGCTCTATCTGGCGGGCTTGAAAAATTCCGTCACCAAGGGCGACTCCGCTCCCAAGCCGGAACAGGCCAACGTTGTTTATGCGCAATATCTCGCCCCGGGATCGCGGGTTCCGCCCAAGAGTTTCGTGCATCTGACGGTTTATGGGGACTTCGTCCCAGCTAAGATCACGGTGCCAACCGTGCTAGGTCTGGGCGGCAAGCAAGCCGCCACGTTGTTGGAAGAGAGAGGGCTGGCAGCCAGCATCAAGCGCAATGCTCAAGCGGCTCCCCGCCTGGATCAAGAAGGCTTCGCTTTCTCTCAATCACCACCCGCCGGGGATCAAGTCGAGCCGGGGTCCACGGTTATCGTCTCTCTCTACGGTCCGGCCAAACGTCCCAGCGCCAAAGTCACGCCCCAGCCGAAACCGCGCCCAACGCCTGACCCTGAAGCGAAGGAATTCTTCGTTATTTTTGATGCCTATTCCGTGCAAAATTTAGGTGAGGCTCTGGGCTTTCGAGAACGTCCCTTGGGAAAGAGCAAACACATGCTGAGCCCAGACACGGTGATGGCCAAGTCGGTACAAAATGAGAACGGCACGCTGAATTGGTCCAAGTATCGCAGCCTCCGCAACCGAGTCGAACGAACTCCGGCCAGTGCCTACCAAATCGGCAAATCGGAGTCGGAACAACACATCGGCATCCGCGTTTCCGGCCCTGGCCTGGAGTATTATCGGATCGAAGACTTCACCGTCGGGAAGAAATTTGCCACGCCAATCAAGCTGGACGGACGACAGCAAAGCAAAGCATTTAAAGCAGAGGGTGCCCTGCTCCTGAAAACAATTGAGAGCTTTGATCAAGCGGAAGCCTTCTATCGTCGTTTCCCCAAAGCCAATTTCACCGGCGTGTATCGCGACGAAGGTGAAAATAAATCCAAAATCTTCCCACTTAATCTCAATCAAAAAGATGGGCGCTTTGCCCAAAAAGTACAGGACAAGGACAGCCGCTTTACCATCGTCGGCGGGCCACTAAACACAGGCTGGACGGAGACTGCCAAACGTGCCAGCGCCTTGCTCACTTACGACATGATCGCTCAGTGCTCAGCAGAAAGCGCCTTCTACCACCATCCAGACCGGGGGGAGCGCCAGATTGCCACGTTGCGTCGCTTCCGTGATGATGTCCTGCAGTCCAGCTCGTGGGGAAGGCGACTCACGGCCTTCTATTACGACCACGCCTCGCCCCAAGCGCTCCAGATCATGCAAGAGAAACCAGAAAGCCGCGCCTTCCTCACAGCAGGCTTTACCCTTTTTGCCACTGGCTATGAGTTACTCGAACGCGCCGTCCATCTCGATGCTGGTGACAATCTCACTCTGGCCACCCACCAACCATGAAGATATCGCTCTCCACACTTTTCGCCCTGCTACTGATCTTACCACCAGTCTGGGCAGAAACGGTCTGGACCGTGACCTGGGCCGACGAAAACGGCATCACCGCGCAACGAGTGGAAGGTGACGGCTTGCGTATCGGTGACCCCGTCATCATTTTCTTCCACCTCGAAGGCATCGAGACCCGCGCCATCAAAGGCTTTGGCAAAGTGACGTCAGCGAAGGATGGCCGTTTCACCATCCAGATGGAAAAAGATACCATGAGTGGCCGTCCCCAGCCGGGAGACAAAGTCTGCTTGGAAAGCGGAAAACCGCGGGGCACACAAGCGGCTCCGAAATACCGCCGACCGCGTCCGACCGCCATCAAGACCGCCCACCAGAAAGGCTTTCTACCGCCCCCCGGTTGGCTGGCCTACCAGCAACCCGTCCGTGTCGCCACCACCCTAGGCTGGAAGAAATTCACCCAAGAGGGTGATCGTGCTCTCAGGGTGACTTACTACCTCCCGGCTAGCTTTCAGAAAACCAAAGACTCGTTTGCTCAATATGACGACGGGGCCAAACTACAATTGAAGGATGTGTTCGTCGTGGAGTTGGGGAGAACGCAAACCTTGCTTCCACCGAAGGCAGGCCCCACGCAAACTCGTCGCGTGCTTGAACGCGAAATCGCTTGGAGCCCGTCTGCTGATCATCTCTCCGCGAACCAGGAAGAGGTCCTCTTGCGTGTTCGGCAGGGGCGATATGCCATCTGCTTCCACTTTTCTGCCTCTAGCGGTTACGCCAAGAGAAAAGAAGCCGCCAGCGAAATACTGACGGTTCTTTCCAGCGCGCATATCTTTTAGAGAGGAACATTCTTCCACGTCAACAAGCGGAAGAACAAGCCTCTTGCTCGGCTTCAGCATCACCTCAAGCACGTGGTATGGCCTCGACTCGATTCTAGTTTCGTTACCTTGCATCTTATCTAAAACCAAATGGAGAAGCCGTCTTCAATCGAGTGGGTGAGGCAGTCGGCGTTGACTTCCGCATCATGGGAGATGCAGATGCTTGCCGTATCTGTAATGTCGACATTCAAGCTAGCGCCAACCAAGTGACCTGCTTACGTATTACTGGAATCGCAGATTTCACCTAAACAAGTGGCTCCCGAGTTCTCTCCAGAGGGCAGGAGTGGACATCGCTCAATTAGTCGAGGGGACCTGAGTGGACTGGAGCACCTCCAAATGGACAGCGTGAGTGAATAACGAAAGGCGACAAGCTTGTTGGTTACAAGCCACCAAGCGTTCCCGTAACCCACAGATACTTCGAGTTGGTCACCTACCGTTGAGGAGCAGTCCAACCATCTTGCCATTGCCCTGGAATGAAAACACTCCTCGCAACCTTGGGAAGACCAGGGTGCCCATATTGAAGTGAGGAACAGAGTAGATCCACTGCTGCATGAGCCTGATGTTCAGGCTGGTTGTTCATTCCAGACCAACCTTTGACATCACTCGAAAGACTCAAATGAGCGATTCCAACGTCATTCGGCACTTTGAGGCCAGCATTTTCAATTGCTTGATAAACGGCCCGATCAGAGCAAATGACCGCATCTGGTTTAGCCTTCTTGATCCATGCACTAAGATCTTCCAAAAAATTGGCCTCATCATCACGATCATACATAAAGGGCGCGAGCCGATCTGATTTTATTTGAAAAGACTGTTGGTAGTAAAAACCCGCCAGCCCCGCCCTAGTGGACTCAGGGATGATCTTACGTACGGATTCGTATTTTTGCCGGTTAAATTGCTTGATTTGGTCTTTCTTAAAAGCGCGTATGGGTACAGTAACACCAATCCTGTTGTAGTTCCGTTCCCGTAAGTTCTCGTAGACGACTTCCATATTCTGACGACTGGAAACGGTTGCTCGATTCCAAGCGAGCTGTCCCGTGTCGATGGGGCCGATCGCAGCAACTGAGAAATTGGCAGCATCGAATCCAATATTCATAAAGACTTTGCAACTCTGGGAGACCAATAGACCGTAAATTCCTCGTGCATGAAGGATTTCATTAAGTCGCATGGCGGTCATGCCAAGTTCAAGCGCCCAAACTTCATCGAACCCAAAACCGCGATCGAGCACATGCTTTTTAGCTGCTTGGTAGTAAAAGTTGTTATGCGGGTTAGCGTGCCAGTAGTTCTTATCAGGGTGGGTATTAATCCACGCAATGTTTGCCGTCACCGTGCGTCTCGCACTTCTCGTGTTGTGAGCTGCCATGAGACTCGCAACCAATGGGTTAACTCGGTAGCCAAGCTTGGAAGCAGCCGCTTTGACTTTCTCGCGCAGTTCTTCGTTAACTCTGGGCTCACCTCTTAAAACTCGGCTCACGGTTGCATGAGAGCAGCCAGCCGCTGCAGCAACATCTCGTATGGTGATATGAGTTCCAGTCGGTTTCTGCATACTCTAAGGAAATAAAGGATGACAATCACGTCAAGTGAGGCTTTGGCTCCACAATCCAAGATTGATTTGAGGATTCTCGGAAACAACAACCGCAAAGGCTAAGCTTCCCAGCTTAGAAGGTAGCAAGGGAATATGCGCAGGAAACTGGACCAAAAAGAAGCCCCCGCATGATTCGCGGGGGCTTCAGCGTACACTCAGCACTCAAAGAATTACATCTTGCGACGTGACGCTCGAAAGAGCGCTAGGGCTGCTACTCCAGATAATAAAGCCACTGAAGAAGGCTCAGGCACAATCGAAATATTATCAATCGAATGATAGAGATTATAGGTTCCGCTTGCAGGCCCCGCAATGGCAGCCCCGGTCAAAAACTTGCCTTCGAAAGTTCCACCATTGGTTCCAACAAAACCCAAATCTGTTAATGTAACCGTATCATTAACGGTTCCACTAGAGTCATCTAGATTGTCAATGGTTACTGACCAAAGTGCGGTGGTCGGATCTGCCGTGATGGTGAAAAAGTAGTTATCGCCCTCTACCACTGCCATGCCGGTATTGCCATTGAATGGCAAGTTGCCGCTGCCGTCACCATCGTGTGCCCACCAAGTTGGCGCATTTCCGTAGCTTCTCATGACCCAGCTACCGTTTGGTTGATTAAATCGAGTACCACCTTCTTTTATCTCGATATAAGTGCTACCGCCCGCTGCAAATGCACTCAAGTCATCCACTCGGTAATAAAAAGAAAACGTGATTTCTTTTGATAAATCGACACTCCCATAATCTTCAAAACTGCGCGTCAAAAATACCTGCCGAGAATTCGTATCATTCGTCGAGGAAAGACGAGTCTGCTCGTAATTTTCCGTGTTTCCTGAAGGGCTCGCACCATTGATTGTTTGGAACTCAACGCTAGTCGGCAGACTCCCGTTCTCCACTTGCCATTCGTTGCTCCAGCCGTTGCCTGCCATACCACGCCAAGCATCCACGACGGAGGTATCCCCGTTGCCACTTATTCCATAGGTTGAAAAATCGGTGGACTGGTCAAATCCAGCAAAGATGGTTTGAGCATGACTCGACGTAGAGGTCAAAATTCCGAGAAGGAGGAGTGAGGTTATTTTGGCATTCATAAGCTGTGTATTCATGGGTGAGGTTTTGAGCGGTTTTTGATTTCCTGATTCTTCTCGCTTACTTGCGACGGATAAAGGGCTTCTTCAGTTCCACGTTTCTCGTCAAAGAACGAGCAGGCAAATCCGCATGGATCTGAATTGAGACTTGTGATTTTGCCAGAACCAAGAGGGCAACAGCTTGCCTTTCTTCCTATTCTGGCAAGAGTGATTAGCAACGCCCTACGAGTAAAAAAGGTGACCGTGTCCGCTTAGCTGGTTCAACAGATCACGCATTGGCATATGCACCTCAATCTAAGCGGTTGATTGAGGCGGAAATGGTAACAACTACGAATGGCAGCAAATCGGTATTACCTACGACTACACCTAGCTTGTGATGACAGTGAACTCTGGTTTGCGGTTCATCACACATAGGTTACGAAAAAGCATTTGAGTTTGCAGCATACAGCGAATGGCGATGTGCCCATGACGATAGACTGGCCCGTGACCAGCGGTACCAGAATCTTGGATATCAAACATCAGAACACCATCTAACGATCCTCTGATCCGCTCTCCTTCTTGAAGAAATTCCAGTCGATGCCACACCTTCTTGGCGGTCTTCTCTTTCTTGCGAAAGTAGGCGTAGGGAGTTGTCCATGGATTCTTGATCAAGCCACTTGTGGCTGAATCACGAGGAACATCGCTGACTTCTCGATAATACTCCCAGTGGTAATTGCGTATGTTTTCCCAACAGACCATGGACATGGATCCTGTCGTTCGACGTGGGTAATCCACCATAAAATCTTCGCCCTGTAGGCCGCTAGCTTGGGTTAGGAGTAAGCTAAGGCCGCCTTCTTGCAGCGGCATGTATTCATAAGTCAAATAGAGATCGCCTTCGAAGGATTGCTCGGTCCAAAGGTACATCTGTTGTAGGTCATCGACAGCAGAAGAATCGAAATCGGGAAGCTCAGTCCCTGTCTTAATCAACAACCCTTCAGGCGTGATGGATGGTGCCTCCTGGCGGCCTTGAATATAAAACTCCTGCAGGTCTTCCTTCCTGGTGAGCGACAGCTCCATTCTAACCTCCCACTCGTCTCCGGGCGTAAAACCAAACGAACTCGCATTTTCGCCATAGTACATGTCTTTCAGCTTCTTTTGGTACCCGCAGTCAACCTGCTTGGCTGTTTCATGGTAGATTTTATCTAGTTCCAGTTCCGATAAGCATTGATCATAAAAGGTGATTTCGCCCAGGGCATACGCCGTGTTTCCGGCGTAGAGATGTGTACCTGCTTGATCTGCTTCGTGCAGATAGTTGATGTAGGGGTCAAACGGACTCTCGCTAATCTGGACGCCATTATTATAGATCGCGCAATACCCCCTCTCTTTATCCCAGCTCAACGCGAGTTGCACCCAGCGCAGACGCTCAAACTCCGCGTGCCCCGCTGCAGCCAAGAGCTTAGTCTTTGGCTGAAAGCCGGCATGATAGAGGTAGCCTTTAAAGAATTTCGCCCAGTATTGAGGATACCAGCCAGGATCCCAAATGAGCGCGAAACACGAGTCGCGCACATTCTCCAAATCAGGGTTATCTCCAATGAGGATGTGATTGTTAAAATCAACCCCGGGGTGAGCCCCACGTTGATCGGCACAGGGATAACGAAAT
>CAWUJC010000120.1:0-7091 GCA_963922355.1 uncultured bacterium
TCCCAGGCGTCCAGCTGCATGAGATCCGCGACGACCTCAACCGCACAGGCGACGACCTCCCCGTGATCGCCCAGGTACAAAAGAAGCTGGAAGTCCAAACCACCTGCTTCATCGACGGCGACTTTCACAAAGACACGTTAGTGCGCAGTGCCTCGCCTTTCGGTCCGAGGCTCCAAGGCAAGCAATACGCTGTCTACGTGAACAGCGAGTTTCTCTACGAAAAACGCTCGGGCCCCAAGCACTGGCTCCTCATGCTCCTACGCCTGCCCTGGCTGCGCTTCATCGCCAAACAGCGTCAGCGCTTTGTCCGCACCTACGCGGGGCTTAACCGGTGGTTCTTCCGGCAACTCGTGGCTAAGAGGTGGATCGAGCGTGCCTTCTGCCTGGACGAAAACCTCGCCCGTGCTTTTGGCGAAGACTTTTTCATCCACACCCCAGAGTTCGGCACCCGCGACATGGACCCCCCGATCGAAAACGAAGCGAAACAAATCGCCCGCTTTCCGCTCGACGAATTCCGCCGCTTCTTTGCCGATGTCGCGCCCGAGAACCGCGTGCTGATGTTTGGCGACCTCGAAGCTCGCAAGGGCTTTGACCTCCTCCTCCAACTCGCCCGGCGCAACCCAGACATCCGCCTCGCTCGGATGGGGCGGATCAAGCCCAACTACGCGGAAGATCAAGCCACGATGTCGGCGCGCGAAGAACTCCTCTGGTCCGGCCGTTTCTTTGAGTTTGCCGCCTACGTCAACTCGCCCACCCTGGTGCAGCAGATGCTCGACGAAGCCTCCTTCCTCATTCTCCCTTACCGCAATTACGTTCGGGCCAGCGCCATGATGATCGACGCGGTCAAAGCCGGCCTGCCCTTGATCGTGGCGGACAAGGGCTTGATGGCTCAGCGCGTCCGCGAACATGGGCTCGGTCTCACCTTTCGCGATGGCGAGGTCGACTCGCTGGAGCAAGCCTACCGCGAATTAACCACGGATTTGCGTAAGTACCACACCCCCATCGCGACGTATGCCGAAAACGTGAGCGAAGCTGCCTTCCACCGCCAACTCGCCCCCCTTCTGGGCCAAGCCCATCCACAGCCCGCCGCTGTTTCTTAACCTTTTTCTCCATCTCTCCCCAAACACCAACTCGACTCCCCCAGCCATGCACGACTACTACCAAAAATACCAAGCCGCCATTAGCACCGCGATGGCCGGCCTCGACGTCACCAATCGCGGCGGCGACGCGCTCACGGATGACGACGGCTTCGACCAACTCTGTGCCCTGACCAAGAAAGTGCAGGATGCTGGCCGCAAGAAGTACTTGGCCGGTAACGGAGCCAGCGCCGCCTTTGCCAATCACATGGCACTCGACTGGACGAAAAACGGCGGCGTCCCGACGCACTCCTTCAGCGACTCCGCGCTGCTCACCGCGATGGGCAATGACCTCGGCTACGAGGAAGTGTTCTGTGCCCCGCTGAGCTGGTACGCCAAAAGCGGCGACATGCTCGTGACCATCTCCAGCTCGGGCAACTCGCCGAACATCATCAAGACGATTGAATGCGCGCGGAGCAAGGGCTTGGACGTGATCACCTTCTCCGGGCTCAAGCCCGACAACAAATCTCGCCAGTTGGGCGATCTGAATCTCTACATCCCGGCCAAGACCTACGGCGTGGTGGAGTGCGTCCACCAGATTTTGCTCCATGTCTGGCTCGACCGCTTTATGGGCATCGAGGAATGGAACAAGACCGAAGAACAAGACATGCGCAAGGAAAGCTTTAAGCTGTAACACCAGACCACGACTATGAGCACCGCATCCAACCCCCTCGCCCTTGTCACCGGCGCCAGCCGTGGCATCGGCGCCGCCATCGCCGCCGAGTTTAAAGATAACGGCTGGGACGTCATCGGCACCAGCACCTCTGGCCAAGCCGCTGACGGACTTGAGCTGAAAGATTGCTGGGCAGTCGACTTCGCTGACCCGGACTCGACCGCCGCGTTCTGCGAAAAAGTGACCGCCTTACCAAGACTCGACGCGTTGGTTAACAACGCCGGCATTAACATCATCAAGCCGATTGATCAGGTCGAAGCCGACGACTTCACCCGCATGAGCAACATCAACCTGCGCGGCCCGTACCTGGTCTGCCAAGCCGCGTTCGAGGTGATGGCAAAAACCGGTGGCGGCCGCATCGTCAATATCGCCTCGATCTGGGCATCCATCACCAAAGCCCAGCGTTCGCTCTACTCTGCCGCGAAAACCGGCCTCGTCGGCATGACGCGAACCCTCGCGGTGGAAGGCGCGCCGCAAGGCATTCTGGTGAACGCCCTTTCGCCCGGTTTTATCGAAACCGACATGACCCGCACCACCCTGACCGCCGAGCAGCGCGAGCAACTCGCGGCGCAGGTACCGATCCAGCGCATGGCCCAGCCGGAAGAAATTGCCCCCGTGGTCGCCTTTCTTTGCTCAACCAAAAACACCTACCTGACCGGCCAAAACATCACCGTGGACGGCGGGTTCACCATCGTTTAAGCAGGAGTAGTCCCCCATGAAGACGTTGACTGTTCAATCCTACCGCGGCCCGTACGAAGCCCACTTCGTTGAGGACGCTGCCGCCACGCTGCAAGCGGAGTTGACGCCGGGTGACCGGCTGATCGTCGACCAAAACGTGGCCAAGCTCTACGCCGAAACGCTCGGCCCCATCATCGAACAACACGAGCACCGCATCATCGAAGCTTGCGAACCAGCCAAGAGCTATCAACAGATTGAAGACGTCATCCGTTGGCTGATCGAAAGCAGCTTCAAGCGCAGCGGTCGCATCGTCGCGATCGGCGGCGGGATTATCCAAGACATCTCCGCCTTCAGCGCTTCGGTGCTTTACCGCGGGGTGGACTGGATGTTCGTCCCGACCAATTTGCTCAGCCAGTGCGACAGTTGCATCGGCAGTAAGACCTCGGTCAACTTTGGCACCTACAAAAACATGCTGGGCGGTTTTCACCCCGCGCGCCAAGTCTTCATCGACCTCAAGTTCCTGGACACCCTGCCCGAGCGCGAAATCCGCTCCGGCCTCGGTGAGATGATGCACTATTTCCTCTATGCCGGGCGCGAGGACTTTGAGCGGGTACGCGATAGCTTCGACGCCGCCCTGACCGACCGCGGTGTGCTGCGCGAACTCATCCACCGCAGCCTGGAGATTAAGAAAGAGATGATCGAGCGCGACGAGTTCGACAAAGGGCCACGCAATGTCTTCAACTACGGCCACACCTTCGGCCACGCGCTGGAAAGCTACACCAATTACGCCGTGCCGCACGGCATCGCCGTCAGCTACGGGATGGACCTGGCCAACCGGCTGAGCTGGAAACTTGGCTACATCACCGAAGCCGAGTTCGAAGAGATGCGCGCCCTGCTGCGCAAGAACTGGGTCGGCCTCCCGGTGGAGAACTTCGACCTCGAGCGCTACCTTGACCTCCTGCGCAAGGACAAGAAGAACGTTGACCAAAACGTGCGCGTCATCCTCAGCCGCGGCATCGGCGACATCTTTGTCGAGAAACGCCCGCTGGACGACATGTTCCGCGAGAACGTCACCAGCTGCATCGCCACCTATCTGGAAAACAACTAGGAGAAACCACCCATGCCCCGCGACCTCGGAAAAGTCATCGCTCACATCCCCGCTCGGGCGGGCAGCAAACGCGTCCGCGCCAAGAACCTGCGCATCCTGCTCGACCGGCCCATGATCGCGTACGCCATCCAAGCCGCGCTGGATTGCCCCGCCTTGGACGAAGTCTACGTCAACACCGATTCGCCCGAGCTGATGGAAGTGGGCCGCGCCCTCGGCGCCAAGGTCTACGAGCGCGCTCCGGAGTTGTGCAGCGATACGGCCAGCGGCGATGATTTCACCGACGACATCATCCGCAAGCTCGAGCCCGACACCTTGGTCATGATTAGCCCGGTCTGCCCGTTGGTCGAAGCCAAGCACGTGACCGAAGCACTGGAAGCCTACGCCAAGTCGGACGCCGACACGCTCATCACCGCTTCCCAAACCCAGATGCAGACGTTCTGCGAAGGCAAGCCGATCAACATTGAACTCGATGCCCCGCTCGCTCCCTCGCAAGACAACCCTCCGGTCCTAACCTGCAACTGGGCCGCCACGGTTTGGGATGCCAAGACCTTCCTCAAGAATTACGAAGCCTACAAGGGTGGCTACCTCGGCACGAAGCGCCTCCTTCATCCGATCGATCCGCTCAGCGCAGTGAAGGTCAGCTACGAGGACGATTTCCGCCTGGCCGAAGCGCTCCTCCGCTTTCGCGATGGCGCCACCTCTGCCGATCAAACCGAAGCCCGCTACTGGGAACCCGGCCAACCCGTCATCCAAAGCTAAATTTACCCCCCATCCATCACCACCATGCTCATCTATAAAGGCACCTCCACTCTCAACGGGCTCATCGACGATCTGACGTTTACGCCGGATCAAGCCGAAGCCGAAATGCTCCTCATTGGTGGCAAGAAGATCGACCTCGACGCCTACCCGAAGCTGAAAGGCATCTTCAAAACCGGCGTCGGCACCGACAACCTCCCCTTCGACGAGGCAAAGGAACGCGGGATCGAGATCGCCCTGCCGTCCGACGCCACCCGCGGCGTGATCTTTGAGGAAACGGCCAACTTCGCCTGCCACCTCGTGGTCTGCATGCTCTACACCAACGTGGGGCATTTCCCGACGTGGAAGAAGACATCGCGCGGCTTCCTCGGCAACAAGCGCCTCCTGGTGATCGGCACCGGCAAGATCGGCGGCCAAGTCGCGGAGAAGATGAAAGCCTTCGTGGACGTCGACACCTTCGATGCGCTGCACAACCAGCCGGAGGAACTCGAACCGAAGATGCGCGAGGCCGATGTGATCAGCCTCCACTTGCCGCTCCTCCCCGCCACTACCGGCTGGCTCAACGCCGAGAAGCTAAGTTGGCTGAAGGATGGGGCTGCGGTGGTCAACACCGCGCGCGGCCCGGTCATTGACGAAGACGCGCTTTACGACGAATTAGCCAACGAACGCCTCAAGGCCGCCATCGACGTTTTCTGGAAAGAGCCCTACGAAGGCAAGCTCCTGGAAATCGAAGGTGAGCACCTGAAGCTCACCCCGCACATCGCCAGCACCTGCCAGGAGTTCCTCACCGGGACGGCGGATGACTTCCGCGCCTTCATCCAAAAGCTAAGCTAGGCACCTAACATTCCTCACGAACAACCAACCCCTCCACACCACCATGATTAATTGCGGCATTATCGGCTACGGCAAAATGGGCAAGACCCGCGCCCGCGCCATTGAAGAATCTAAACGGGGCCAGATTAAGGCGATCTTCGATACGCGTCCGCTGGCGGACGACCCGGACGCGACGTACCCGATCTACGAGAGTGAAGACGCGATCATCAACGACCCAGAGATCGACGCTGTCTTCGTCTGCACGCCCAACTTCCGCATCGTGCCGTTGGTCAAGCAGGCGCTCCAGGCGGGCAAACACGTCTTCTCCGAGAAGCCGCCCGCCTTCACCGCCGCTGAGGTGGAAGGTGTGCGTGAAGTGGAAGCCGCCGCCAAAGGGCTCAAGCTGATGTACGGTTTCAATCACCGCCACCACGTCAGCATCAAGAAGATGAAGGAGATCATCACCTCCGGCGAAATGGGCAAAGTGCTCTGGATGCGCGGCCGCTACGGCAAAGAAGTGGACCAAAAATTCTTCGAGGGTTGGCGCGCCAAGCGTGAACTTTCCGGCGGCGGCATCATGCTCGACCAGGGTATCCACATGCTCGACCTGTTCCTTTACTTAGGCGGCAACTTCGACGAAGTGCACGCGCTGGTTTCCAACCTCTTTTGGAAAATTGACGGCATTGAGGACAACGTCTTCGCCATCTTCCGCAACAAGGAAACCGGCCTCAGCGCCTCACTGCACTCGACGATGACGCAATGGCGCTATCTCTTCTCGTTGGAAATTTTCCTGGAAGGTGGCGCACTCGTGCTCAATGGCCTAAAGACCTCCTCCGGTGCCTACGGCGACGAGGACTTGGCGATCAAACGCAACGTGAAGGATGTGGAGCAGGGCCGTTTCGATGAAGAGGAGCACATCATCTATCACACCGACGTCTCCTGGCTCTCCGAGATCACTTATTTCTTCGACCACATCGAGCAGGACTCGCCGGTCGAACTCGGCAGCTCGCAAGACGCGCTTACCCTCATGCGCGTCATGGACAAAATCTACGAGCACGAGGCAGCGTGATCGATCAATTTCCGCATCGGCTGGTAGCCGTTCTTGTCCTCAAGAACGGGCCCGTCGTTGGGGACAACGACGGCTACCAAGAAAACCTATGGGGCTCCTCAACAAAGTTCGGCTTGGCGGATTAGCTGCCGCGGATGCGTTGCTCGGCAAGAGCCGCTACCTGGAAAGCCTGCGCAACAAGTACGCCGGCCACCCCTGCTTTGTGATTGGAAACGGCCCGAGCTTAAAGGCCGAGGACTTGGAGCTGATTACCGGTCAGCTTTCCATCGCTTCGAACAAAATCTACCTCATCTTCGACCAAACCACGTGGCGGCCCAGCTTCCTCACCTGCGCCGATCCGCTCGTTTGGCCCAAAATCAAAGACGAACTGTGGCAACACATCGACTGCCCCGTCATCATCCGCCGCGGCTACGTCCGCAGTTGGACCGAACTCTCCCGCGCCCATTGGTTCACCGACCGAGGCGATGAGATTCCCCGCGATCCGGACAAGGAACCACCCGCCTTTAGTACCGATCTCAGGTTCGGCCTTTACGGCGGCAACACCGTGACCTACGAGAACATTCAAATCGCCGCCTACCTCGGCGCTGATCCGATCTGCCTACTGGGCTGCGACCACTACTACGTCCAGCCAGAAGACGCGACCAACGACAGCGATGTGACCGTCGGCCAGGAGCAAAACCACTTTGTCGCCAATTACCGGAAACCGGGCGAAGTGGTCAAAGCCGCGCCCATCGCCGCGATGACCCTGGCCTACGAAGCCGCCCAGCGCGCGGCGGAGAAACACGGCTTTACGATTTACAACTGCACGCGCGGTGGCCACCTAGAAGCCTTCCCGCGCAAGAGCCTGGAAGAAGTCCT
>CAWUJC010000121.1:0-6928 GCA_963922355.1 uncultured bacterium
TTACGCGTGGCCATCAGGCTAGAGACAAGCGGGTTGGGGCGATAGCCCATCTCGTCGGCTAGTTTTTCAATTTTCCGGCGCAGATCTGGGCTGACCTTGCCTTGGCCTCGAAGGGCGCGGCTGACGGAAGCCGGAGAGCAGGAAGCGGCGCGAGCGAGGTCGCGGACCGTGACGAGGCCAGGCGCAGGTTCAGAGGAGTTGGCCATAGAAGTTGTTGCGACGCTTCTTAGGAGAGCTAGCAGGAGGGATAGTTGATGAAGAACGAATGGAAGGGAAACGCGTTACCTAAGCTAATCGTGGATTTGACTGCTCGCAAGGGTGTAAATGCTATTCCCGCTGTCTATACAACGTCAACTCCACTCATCCACATGAAGTCTTCTATTTTCACCCTCGTTCTTGCTCTTTTCCTTCTTTCCCATGCTCCAGCGCAAGCTGAGGCCCAGATAGATGAATCGGTCATTCAGAAAACGATTCGAGTCAGCCAAGACGCGGAAAGTGAGTTCAAGACGCTGAAGTCTGCGTTTGCCTATTTGGAAAAGAATCCGAAGGAGCCGGTGAAAGTTCTCATTGCCCCCGGGACCTACCGCGAGGGAGGGATTCGCTTATCCAATCGATCGGCCGTGACGGTGATTGAAGGAGAGGCTCCGGGAAAGGTGATTATTTCCGGTTCTGATGTTTGGAAAGACTGGAAAGATGAAGGCGACGGTAAATTTACCAAACCTTGGAAATATGACTGGGGGATGGCGACATATGACAGCAATTACAAAATTAGGCATGATCTCGGACGTCGTTGCGAGATGGTCTTCTATGACGGCAAGAAACTCAAACAGGTAAAGGATACAGCGAGTCTGGTTGCCGGGACCTATGCCGTTGATGAAGATAAAGATTTACTGTGGATGATGCCGCCTGAAGGCGGGGACCCAAATACAGCCACGGTTGAAGTAGGCGTGCGGAGTGAGCTAATTCGCTGTCACGACATTGATAATTTCGTGTTCCGTAACCTCACGGTACAACATGCGGTCAATTCTTCTCTACATGGCGATACGCAATTCAACTTTGCCATTTTTGGTCAACCAGACAGTAAGATGGATGACACGATCGATAATTTTCCCGGGCGTGATTTATGTAAAAATATTTTGATCGAGAACTGCACGTTTCATTGGAACAACAACAGCGGCATGATCATCGCGAATTCGCAGCACGTAACCCTGAAAAACAACCAGTTTAATGACAACGGATTTTCCGGATTACAGGCGACGCGCTTGCAGGATTACTTGATCGACGACTGCGACTTGAATCGGAACAACTGGCGCATCGGCGCATACGGCGGCTTCACCGGCTGGGCGCCAGCGGGGACGAAGATTCTCTTTAGCCGGAACGGGATGATTCAGAACACGCGCTTTCTGGATAACCACGCGACCGGACTGTGGTTAGACTTTGGGCACGAGTTCATCACGGTGAAGGATTGTACGATGAGTGGTAATGCCGAAGAGGGGCTCTATTTGGAAGCGAGCGCGGGTCCCTTCACGGTGGAAAACTGTACGATCACTAACAACGGTACGCGGAGCTCGGAGGGGTTCAGTGGCGGTATCCTGATTGCCGAATCGCTCAATATCACGATCAAGAACTGTTTGATCGCGGATAATAATTACTACCAGATCGGGGTTCGTACGCGGGATCGAGAAGACTCTTCCGGCTACTACGCGGGGACGGTGTTCGACGGAAAAGTTCGCTTCGTTACTTTGCTAGATAGCACGTTGATCGGGAAAACGGTGCATCAGAAGAATGAGCCGAGCTTTTACAATGACACGGTCGACCATCGCTCTGGCGGACTCATCATGATGCACACGCATGGGTCAGGGAATACGTATTTTCCCGACTTCTTTCTCCCTACCTACATCGGTGCTGGGAATACGTTCTATCATCCCGACCGGAAAGAGGTCTTCTCTAATGGAAACAACTACGGTTTTGAGCGGGTTGGCCTCAGCGCCTGGCAAGAAATGACTGGGCAAGATGCCGATGCCACGTGGAAAAAGACCACGGTGGAAACGGCGAAGAAATAAGAGTTGGAGCTAGATTGCCGATGAGGCGTAAGCCTCTTTCGGCGAGGGCTTGAGATACTTTTTCGGCAGAGGAGCGCTCTTGATGATGTGAGTCAGCTCGCGGTGCCATTCTACATCCCGCCACATGCCAACAAATTGAGGGCCGCAAAAATTACTGGTTGCCATCGCCAGCCAACGTTCCTGCTTGGCGGCGTGTTTGACGCCGTGGGCGCAGAGGTCCTTGATCCACCCCCAGTCGAGTAAGGGCCAGTCCTTGTAATTGACCAAGCCCCAGCATTCCGTCGTCATCAGTGGCATATCGAGTTCGATGGATTCTGCGGCCACATGTTCAATGTGCGCTTCTAGGATGCCTTTCCGGTGTTGCGGGTCAGATTCGTAGAGGGCTTGGCCGTACTTGGAGAGGTTGTCGTAGCCAACCGTGTCGAAGGTGTCGTAGACGTGCTTGATGCGGCGGTAAAAGGAATCCTGTCCGGCATGCACCATCCAAACATGCGGCTCCAGAAAATCGACCGTGTCTTGAATCTCGCTGACCTGGCTGTCGAGGTAGTTTAATTTGCCGACATAGGAGTAGGTGTAGGGGATGTCGGGATAGTCGTCTTCCAGGTGATCGATGGATGATTTCATCCAGGCGAGGGATTCTTCTTCGCACCAGCGCCCATTCTCTTTGCGCCCGGGTTGATAAAATGGGGCCCAGGTATTGAACGGCCATTCATTACACAAATCGACGTAGAGAATCGTGTCGAGGAGACCGGCGTCCGCCATCGTGTCTAAGGTCTTTTTCCAGATTTCGGCATGCTTGCGGGGAGAGGCAATCTGATTCAGGTCAGCTTCCTCGGTGCGTTGGTACCAGGAGGACAAGCCAACCTGGATGTCTCTTTCGCGGCAAAGCTCAAGAAAGTGGTTCAGGTGCGGTTGAACCTGAACGCGATTTCTGGCCGGGGAGCCCCAATCTTGTTGGTTCCAGCAAGGGAGAATCGTCCAAACCTTCGTCGGGTCTTGGGCGACCAAATGGGGGTAGCAATCGATGCGCACCGCGTTGTAGCCGCGCTCCACCAATTCATCCAAGGCGAGTTCCATGTCTTCGTAACCCGCACCCGGCCAGCGGCGCTCCAGCCAGGAAAAATCCCACATGGTGATGGCGAGCGGTTGGGTCAGGGCAAATGGCTTCATCCTCCTAGTCTCTCGTGTGGAGGGAGTGAGCCAAGGACGGCGCCGGGAAACGCGTTGCATCCATTCGCGAGGCTCGAGCTCTGTCGGTGGTTGGTCAGCCGTCTTTCTATGCTAGATTTTAAGGTGAACTCGATAGATCGAGCTCGAACCTCTTCTTTGTATCTATGAAAAAATTCGTCTCTATTGGATGCGCCGTCTTGATGGCGTTTGTTCTTCAATGTTCCCTGCACGCCGAGGTCATCATTAAGCAGGATTTTGAGCCAGATAGCTCTCCTGAAGGGCTTGATCCGAAGATCATCCCGCATGCCGATACCTTTGTTGGGGTGGCGACGACAGAGGATTATGACTTTGCTGGAGAAGCCAGTCCGGGCAGCGAGTCAGCTCTGGTGATTACCGGTGGCGATGATGATCCTGATTCCTGGAAGCCAGCGATTGATTTTCTCCTGCCTGATCTCAAAGAGGGCTACGTCAAAATCTCCTTCAAGATCAAGAATGCCTCCAATGCGGATGCCGATTGCCTGTTGCAACTCTGGGGGAAGACAGATGATGGGACGAATGAAGCCCTCTATCAGTACATGAAGATCCACTCTGGCTATGTTCGCGTGAACGGTACCGGGAAGTACATGTTCAAGGAAATCAGCTCGGGAGAATCCGCCAAGTGGCACGAGATTGTCTGGACGGTGCCGTTACCGGGGACGGATGATTCCGCGACCTTGGAGATAGACGGTAAAGAGCACGGGAACTTTAAGCAGCCTCCCCCGGCTGAGGTTGTCGAACTCGTGCGGATGCGTTTCTTCTTACAAGAGAATAAGACTTCGGACGCGCAGTTTGCGATTGATGATGTTGTGGTGGAGCGCGTGAAGAAAAAGTAACGCCATCTAGGGGTGCTAGGTTGGCCTCTTCTTTCTAAAGCCTTCCCTCAAACCGCGATATCTATTGGCGTGCTACACGTCCTTGGGCATGCTGTTGCTTATGGAAGTGCCGGTCTGCCTATTCATCGGTGCCGTGGCCAGCCGCCCGCGTGATTCCTATGACTGGCACACCCATGATTCGGAAGAGCTTTGCGTGGTGCTGGAAGACAGCACCACCATTGGCCACGCCGGTCGTAAAAGGCGGGCCCGCCCGGGCCAAGTCTTTTGGTTCCGCCAAGGCGAGCGCCATGGCTATTGGAACCAGGGCCAAGATTCGCCGCGCCTGCTGGTCTACAATTTTGCGCTGAGGAAGCCATCTGTTCCTTGGTTGGACCGGATCTACCGCGCCGCGCCGGCGCAACGTGTCTGGCATCTTTCCCAAGAAAAAGTCCAAAGCTACGCCCGCCTCTTCTATCAAGGCCAGCTCTGGCGCAGCCGACGCGAAGAAATCGGTACGACACTGCTTGATCTCTTGCTCTTTCAGTTGCTTTCCTTGTTGGAGCAGGGCACACAAAGTGTCGAAGCTGCTGTCTTCTCGGACGAAGACATGCGGGTGATGCGTTGGGTGGAAGAACGCCTCTGGGCGGGGGATTGGAATGCCGCCTCGAGTGGGTTGCCGAATTACGATTCGCTGCGCCATCGCTTTGCTGCCCGTCATGGGCTCACGCCGATCCAATTGTTACGCCGGATGCGTCTCCAGAAAGCTCAGCTGCTTTTGCTCCAAACGTCACTTTCCATCAAAGAGATTTCCTCCCAATTGGGTTACCAGCGGCAGCACGAATTTAGCCGCGCCTTTCGCCAGCAGTTTGGTTGTAGCCCTGCCCAATGGCGAAAGTCGCCGCAGTAGTTTCCGTTACGGCGACATTTCTTTCCACGGCTGCTAAAGCCAAACCGAGGTGCAGCAGGCATGCTTATCTCCATGGCAAAGATCACTCTTTTGGGCGGTGGGCCTTACCATCCCTTTATCGCCCAAGCCACTTGGTTCAAGACCGTCCTCACCCCCTGGGGACATGACGTCACCTACACGGAATCGCGCGATGCGTTGCTTTCCGACAACCTAGTCGAACAGGATTTACTCATCCTCACGTCGCTGGATTGGAGCGCTGCCCTCGATCAGCCGCAAAGCGGTTGGGAATCTCCCCAGGCCTGCACAGGCTCGTACCAACCTCTGTCGGACGCTTGTTGGTCAGGTCTGCAAAGTTTTCTCGCCGCCGGGAAACCGTTCCTTTGCCACCATTGCGCGATTGCTAATTGGGACGAGCGGGAGGAGCTGGAGGAACTCTTCGATGGACGTTGGATCTGGGGGCAATCCACCCACGGCCCCGTTGGTGGTCAGGTGAACGTAGAGATGCGGGCCCCAGATCACCCCATCAATCAAGGCCTGACGAATTTCTCCATCACCGACGAACTCTACTACAAACTCAACGGCCCCAAGCGCTGCACCGTCTTGATGGAAGCCGAGCGTGACGGTCAAAAATGGCCGCTGGCCTGGGCGGGCACGACCGGTCCAAACAGGAGCCGTTATTTCTACTCGGGCTTGGGGCATGACATGGCGGCCTTTGGCCACCCCAGCCTACAGCGTTTCTTAATGCAAGGTATCAACTGGTTATTGGAGGACACGAAATGAGTACACCATATCGCTGCGTTGTTATTGGAACTGGACGCGGGGGAGAGAACCGCGGTGGCGCCCACAGTATTGGCTACGCCCACGGCAACAACTACACCATGTCACCTCGCACGGAGCTAGTCGCGGCGGCCGACCTGGTGCCCGAGCACGTCCAACGCTTCACCGACAACTACGAACTTCCTGCCGACGCCGCCTATGTCGACTACCGGAAGATGCTGGACGAGTTGAAACCCGATATCGTGAGTATTGCCACCTACGTCGGCACGCATGCCGAGATGCTCGACGCTTCGATCGACGCTGGCGCCAAGGGGATCTTCTGCGAGAAGCCGTTCTGCCAAAGCATGGACGAAGGGCGCCAGATGGTGGCAGCCTGTGATGCCGCCGGGGTGAAGCTGGTGGTCAACCACTATCGCCGAACCCTCGATGCTTTTATCCAAGCGCGAGATCTGGTTCAGGGCGGCGCTATTGGACAATCCGTCTTGTTCCTCTCCGGGATTGATGGGTGGGACCTCATGGAATGGGGAACCCATTGGTTGGATATGTACCGCTTCTTGGCGGGGGATCAGCCGGTGGATTGGGTGATGGGCCAAGGCGAGATCACCGGCAAAAAGACCGGCTATGGCCACGTCATGGAGGAACATGCGTTGGCCTATTTTAAGTTTGCCGACGGAACCCGCGGCGTTTTGGAAGGTGGAGAGGCTCCGCATGGTGAAGCCGCCATCCGTTTGATCGGAACTGAAGGTATCCTCGAGATTATGAACAGCGGCACGCTCGTTCTCACCAACGCGAAGGGGAGGCAGGAGATCAAGACCTCGTCGACCATCCATGGCCCACTGGCAGAATCCAACGATCCCAAGCTGAAAGGCAACCAAACGGAAACGCTGCTCGATTCGTTTTTGAATTGGATGGAAGGCGGGCCGGAATCCGGTTGTTCGGGCCGGAATGCTCTCGCTTCTTCCGAACTCTACCTCGCGGCGTACGAGTCCGCCTTGAGCAGCGGAAAAATCCAAATCCCGATGGAAGCGCAAGCGGACTTTCCTCCGAATCGACGCGCTGCCTGAACTCAACATTAACTCTACATAACCCTTCAATTGTTATGGCTACCTACACGATCACGTTGAACATGGAGTACTGTCGCTCCGCGGATAAATCCTTTG
>CAWUJC010000122.1:0-6910 GCA_963922355.1 uncultured bacterium
TTCTTTGATCGAGTAACCGTACTCTGGGGAAGTCTTTTCCAAGCAATCGATCTTCAAGAACTGCACCGGGCGCTTCTTCCACATCAACTTGGCTTTCTTACCCGGTTTGTTTTTTTTCACTTCCTGGACCACTTCCCAATTCTCTCCATCCTCGGAAACCGAAACGGTGTAGGCCTTCGCCGCCGCAGCCTCCCAACGGATGTTCATGCCTTTGAGTTGAGTCCCCGGTTTGAACTCCAACTGCAACCACTGCTCCTTCGGCTCGAAAAGAGACTCCCAGCGTGTCTCCGAATCCTTGTCCACGGCGTAAACCGGTTCCTTCCCCGGTTGATGCGATGAGGTCGTCACCTTCGTAATGTTCCCTCGCGGAGCAGGCAGTGGCCACTTAGGTGCCTCAGCCTGCACGCTCGCATGGATCGCCTTCGCCATGGTCTTCAACTTCGCCAACATCTTAGGGTTCGAGTCTGCCAGGTTCTTGGTCTCGCCAATATCCTCCCTCAAGTTGTAAAGCTCCACATCCTTGAACTCGCCTTGGTGATCATCCGACTGGGCGAGGAACTTCCAATCGCCTTCGCGCAAGGCCACGTTCGGCTTGCCCTTATAGCTCTTCTGCCAATAAAGCGGCTTGGACCGCTGGAAGGGCTTGTTCTCCAAGACCGGCAAGATGGACTCGCCGTCCAGCTCGCGATCATCCGGCACCGGCACGCCTGCGATTTGTGCCAAGGTCGGCAGGAGATCAATCAACCCCGTTGGGGTGTTGTTCACCACCCCGGCTGGCGTCACGCCCGGCCAACGGACAATCCCCGGTACGCGAATGCCGCCTTCGTGGAGCGACCATTTACGCTCGCTGAGCGGACCGGCTGTTCCGGCCGCGCCCTTGTGATTGATATGAGCCGGGCCGTTGTCGCTGGAGAAAATCACCAGGGTATCGTCTTGCCGCCCGTCCTTCTTCAGCGCCTGGAGCACGCGCCCGATTTCGGCATCCATCTCCGTCACGTTGGCGTAGTACTTATATTCTTTCGGGTACTTCTCTTGGTACATCTGAAGGTAAGGATCATCAGCGGCTAGCGGAGTATGCGGTGCATGTGTCCAAATGAAGATCGCGAACGGTTGATCCTTCTTCACCGTAGCCATCCACTTGATCGCCTCATCCGCAATGATCTGACTGGAGTAACCTTCGAGCGCGCCCAATTCCTTGCCGTTGCGGACGAAGTTGTCCGGCGCTTTCTGGTTCGGCGACGCGTTGTTGTGCGTGGCCATCCAGTAGTCAAAGCCCTGTTCGCCCGGTCCGGGTTGCTCACCGGCATTGAACTTCCCGTTGCAGTGGTACTTGCCGACAAAGCAGGTCGCGTAGCCCGCTTTCTTTAACAGTTCAGCTATGGTGACCTCCGACTCGCGAACATGCATGTTCGACTCGGGAGGAATCCAGGAGTAAATGCCAATGCGTTCGGGATTGCGGCCAGTCAAGGTGGCAGCACGAGACGGCGAACAGACCGACGACGGACAATAAAAATCCGTCAGTTTCATCCCTTGCGTTGCTAGTTTATCGAGATTGGGGGTCTTGATTATCTTGTTCCCGAAACAACCCAAATCGCCGTAGCCCAAGTCATCGGCGAGGATAAAGACAATATTCGGCTTGGAGCCTGCAGCTTCCTTTGCCAAAGAGAACGAGGGAGCCAGCACCAGCGAAAGCACAAGGCTTATGATCGAGAAAATAGTTTTCATAGAGTTGATTACTTCCAGTTAAATTCAAGCTGTAGTGGCTCAGCACTCACGACATCAAACCAACAAAGCAAGCCCTTCTCATCAGCTGCAAACCGATAGTCTTTCCCTGAGGTAAGTTCACGCCCGTTCAGCTTGACGGTGAGTTCCTCGGCTTGGACTTTCTCCAAAAGGAAACACGGTTTGTAGATGATCCCGGCCTGAGGATCTGGCTCCCAAACTAAGGTGATCTTCTTCCCAGAGTTAGGTACCGAAAGCTGGACCTCACCGAGCTGCCGATCAATGTCCGTGACGTTGACGCCGCGATCCGTTTTCTCGCCCAAGCGCCCGGGATAAAGCCAGCCTTGCGTCATCTGCAAGCCCAACTCCTTGTCCTTCGGCGGCAGCAGGGCCAAAAGCGCCGCCCATTCCCGGTAGGCGCGGCCGTCGTCATCCTTTTGTAGCCAGTTGTCCCAATCCACCCCCTTGTAAGCCCCTAAGCCCATCACGGCAGTGTGCGAGACCTGCGACTTCCAATCCCCGTGGGTCTTCTCGTCCAGCTGATAGGGCTCCAGACCAACCGGCCAATGGCTCATCCGGTAATCCCGCTTGTGCCAAGAGACATCCGCACTGATCGGCAATTGCGGGTTGACCCCCGGGAGGTCCGTTGCGTTGGTGACGGCGATAAAGGCATCCGGTTCATCCTTAAGGTGAACCGAGGTCATAATGAGATCCCACTCCATGGATTTTTTCATGTCCCGAGGCTCGCCCGGGAAGAAGGTCTCCGAATCCAAGTCTTCGTTAAAGATCGTCACCGCCGGGAAGCTCAACCAATCCTCCGGTTCTGATTGATTGCCGGCAATGGGAATCAATTCCGCCAGCTCGTGCCAATGCCGATGCGAGCTGTCCAGCTTGGGACGATACGTGATGTGACGAATGATCCGGCCATCTGGATAAAAGGAGTAAAGCTCTTCAACCTCCGGCACCTGCTCTCCCTCGTTGTCTCGCGGCACCCGATAATCAGGATTAATCAGCGCATACTTCCACCGAACCTGCTTGCGAACGGCATTGTCTTCCACCACTTCCACGCGAGTATAGGCATGGAGCCGATCCGACATCGGTTCGTAGCAGCCCTGGCCTTTTTCGTCCCAGGTTTCGACAAACTCATAGGTGAAGATGAGTTGATTGTGAAAATGCCAGACCGGCACAAAGTTGGTCCGATCCCAAAAAACAAATTGGATGCCGTCCTTCGTATACGGAAATGTTTCGTCGAAGGTCACCACCGTGGCTTGGCCATCAAAACCAGACCAAGTGTAAGGCCGTTCCGCCACAGCAAAGACAGGCTTCGCCGGCTGGGGGTCTTCCAAAAGCGGCTCGCGAACTCGTAGGCGGGTTGCTTTCAGCTTGGACGGCTCCCCCGCTTTGCCCCCGGCGACAAACGCAGGATACCAGGTGGAGCCCTCGCCGAGCCAATCCTGGACCGGCGGAAATTCCAGCCAGCCGCTTCGTTCTTTTCCGTTCACCTCCATGCTCACGCCATAGTAGAGGTGAAAGCAATTGGAGAGCGCATTGCGCACGATCTTCAACCGCCCATCTGGTTGATCAAACGGCACGGAGTAAGCGCCGTCGAGCTGATGCTGGTAACGCCGCGCAATAAACTGCTTAAGCTTCTTCTTTTTCTTGCGTGGAAATTTCTCTTCGTAGGCACGAAACAACTCACCGGTGGCATCAAACACTGCCACTTGCCCGTTTTGGCGATCACGCACCGAAACCGTGGGCACGCCGTCCTCGTTTTGGCTCAGCTCAATCATGAGGTAGTTGTCTGGAGCTGGCTTACCGTCTTGTTCTGCATACAAAGCCAAGCCATAGGCGCCTTTGCCATCAACGCTGGCTTCCAAAACAAAATGCCCTTGGAGCGCTTCGGGCAAATAGGCTCCTTCCAGGGCATCCGCCTTCTTGGACGCAAGGGAGAGCTCATCTTTGCTGGCCTGGAATTGCTGCTTGGGCGTTCCAGGTAAAGGCTGCCAAGCGTTAGGCTTAGCCAAGAGGCTACGCCAGGTTTGAGACGTAGCCAGCTCTTCCGCCTGCAGGCTCGCCATTGCCAAGGCTCCGCCTAACCACAAGCCAAAGACCACTGGAATTCTGAGCTTCATGGTGTTCACCAGACGTTGATTTCGTAGATCGAATATCCCCAGTCGGAGGTGCGCTTCAGGCAATCGATCCGCACCGAGCGTACCGGTTGCTTGGCAAAGCTGATTTCACGAAATTCGCCACTCTTGCCGTCTTCAATATGGGCCACTTCGTTGTAGTTCTTGCCATCGGGAGAAACGGAGACGATGTATTCCGCCGCGGCAGCTTTTTCCCAGCGGATTTCAATCGTGTCGCGTTCTTTGATCTCTTCCATCTCGATTTCGATCCACTGCGTTTTCTCTCCCACCTTGCTGGCCCAACGGGTTTCCTTATCCCCATCGATCGCAAGGACAGCTTTGCGCTGCTTAAAGCGGGAGGAGGACGCCTTGGCCCACTCATAACCATGCTTCGCAACAGCGGCCTCTTCCCAAACCGGCCCTTCGTCATGAATTTCCTGGTTGAGCGCGATCAAACGCTTCTTCATCTCCGCAAACTTCTTGGGATACTGCTTCGAGATCTCCTTTTTCTCAGCCAGATCGTCTTTCAGATTATAGAGGATGAAGTCCTTGAGGCTCCAATTGTCTCCATACGTGGCCAGGATCTTGTAATCGCCGTCACGCATCGCGACGTGGGGACCTTCCTTCCAATGCTTTTCCCAATAAGCCGGAATCTCACGCTGCACGCGACCACCGGTGAAAGTCGGCACGATGTTCGCCCCATCAAT
Organism: uncultured bacterium; assembly: GCA_963922355.1. Taxonomy (GTDB): domain Bacteria; phylum Verrucomicrobiota; class Verrucomicrobiia; order Methylacidiphilales; family UBA1321; genus CAWUJC01. The sequence continues at coordinate 4,556 of CAWUJC010000122.1, forward strand.
CACCCGGTCTTTCGGCAACGGCACGCCAATCATCGCGCAAACCGTCGGCAACAGATCCGTCCCGTTGACCAATTCCTCCGAAACCGTGCCGGCTTTGGCATGGCCCGGCCAGCGAACAATCCCGGGCACGCGATGACCGCCTTCCCACACTTCACCTTTCATACCACGCAGCGGTCCGGCCTCGCCGTAGGACTTGCGATACCAGTCCGTCGGGCCGTTATCACTCGTGAAGAACACAAACGTGTTGTTGGTTTCCCCACGCTTCTCCACCGCGTTAAGAATGCGGCCAATGTTATGGTCCATCTCGGAAATATTTCCGTAGTAGGTGGCACGCTCTGGGTGCTCAATTCCTTTGTAGAGATCAAGGAATGGCTTGGAGGTTTCAATCGGCTCATGCGGGGCGTGAAACCAGACAAAGAGAGCGTAGGGCTTGCCCGGCTCAATCGTCTTCAACCAAGCTAAGGCTTCATCCGCGATGATGGTACTGGAGTAACCTTCTATCTTGCCGACCTCTTCACCATTGCGGACAAAATTTTCCGGATCCTCATGCGTCGGGTCCGCGTTGTTCTGCGTGGCAAACCAGTAATCAAATCCTTGGTCACCCGGCTGAGGCTGTTCTTCTGAATTGAACTTTCCGTTACTGTGGTATTTGCCCACCAGACAAGTGACGTATCCGTTCTTTTGCAAAATCTCCGGCAGCGTGATTTCCTGATCCCGCAAATGCATATTACTGCCCTCGGGGATCCAACCATTAACCCCCACTCGTCGCGGCTGACGCCCGGTGAGGATACCAGCGCGGGAAGGCGAACATACCGTGGCGGCTGAATGACAATCCGTATAGAGCACGCCTTCCTTGGCGAGCTTATCCAACTCCGGAGTCTGAATAACCTGGTGACCGTAAGCCCCCATGTCTCCGTAGCCCATATCATCGGCCAAAAAAACCACGACGTTAGGCTTCTCCGCAGCTACGCTAACAAGTACCGCACAAACGACGAAGGCAAAGCCAAGCCAGATTGTCTTCAAGTTTTTTGTCATCATCATTCTCCCATCACTTGCTTAATGGCAGATTGGAGCAGCTCGTAATTGGCTTTCGCATCAGGGGACAAGGATGCGATGTCTTTGATCGGTTTTTTCTCCGAAGGGTCTTTCTTGATATTGAAGAACTTGCCGTTCTGATAGAGTTTATATTTCTTATCCTGAGCGTAAACTTTGGCCTTCTTGCCATGGCGCCCAGTATAATAGCCGAATACCCATTCCCGTAAGTTGCCCGACTTACCTTCGATTTGTGGTAAAAAAGATATCCCATCAATTTGTAGATCAGCCGGAATTTTTACTTGAGCCGCCTGCATGATAGTGGGAAAGAAATCCGCGAAATCGATCAAGTCTTCATTCACCTGATCTTTGGCTCCTTTAGCCGGCCAATTCGCTACCAGCGGCACATGAATTCCGGCCTTCATGGTTCGTCCTTTGCGTCCTTTTACCGGACCATTCACGGTGTTGGTCACAATATTTTTATGCGTCCCATTATCACAAGTGAAGATGACAAGTGTATTGTCTCTGACGCCTAACTCCTCTAAATGGGCGACGATTCTGCCGACGATTTTGTCCATGTAAGCGACCATATCGACAAAGTTTTGCTTCTCGTCTGTGCTTTTCTGATCCTTGCTATCTGGCGTAGGCACAAAGGGATCATGCGGCAAGATCATCGGGTAGTAGCAGAAGAACGGCTTGTCCTTGTTCTTCGTCATGAAATCCATCAAAAATTGGCTGACCACGTCAGGTCCATATTCACCTTTTTCGCCAGGCAACACTTCTCCGTTGGCGATTAGCTCCCCGACGTTTTGGTAGCGCTCAGACTTATTCTCCAGGTGCCACAAGCAATATTCGTCAAAGCCAAAGCTTTTGATGAGGTTACGATCCTTACCTAACTGCCATTTACCAGCAATTACCGTCGCGTAACCTGCACTTTGGAGCACATTGCCAAACGTTACTTCTTTGGGATTTAGCTCACCAAACTTGGTGTAATTGCGGCTACCATATTTCCCCGTCATGATTTTGACCCTAGTGGGCGTACACAACGGCAACGAATAGGCATTCGTAAAACGCACCCCCGTTTTCGCCAACTTGTCGATATTGGGCGTCTTGTAATCCAGAGATCCATTCGCACCAATCCCTTCGTAACCGAGGTCATCAGCCATGATCAGGACGATATTGGGTCGCCTGCCTTCTTCAGCTTGAGCAAGACCAACGAAGAAAGTTAACGCCAAGAGACAAACTAGCGTACGAATAATTGAGTTATCTATATTCATGTTCAGATTAAAGGGCCGCCATTGAAATAAGTTGTGGCTGGACGCC